>JBLNCO010000066.1:0-23241 GCA_050260715.1 Hyphomicrobiales bacterium
GCCAACAGCCAACAGCCAACAGCCAACAGCCAACAGCCAACAGCCAACAGCCAACAGCCAACAGCCAACAGCCAACAGCCAACAGCCAACAGCCAACAGCCAACAGCCAACAGCCGACAGCCGACAGCCGATAGCCGACAGCCGATAGCCGGACACGCAAACAGGCCGGCTCTTGCGAGCCGGCCTGAGGGTGGTGGGGTTGCGGTGGGTTACTGCTGGCTGCCCTGGCCGTCGGAGGGGCCGGCGATCACGCCCTGTGGGGTGATCTTGATGGAGCGCGAGCGGGCTTCGGGGCGCTTCGGGAGGGTGAGCTTGAGCTCGCCGTTTTCGAACTTCGCCTGCGCCTTCTCGGGGTCGACGGTGGGCGGGAGGCGGAGGGAGCGTTCGAAGTTGCCGTAGCGGAGCTCGCGGCGGAGGTACTGGTCCTCGCTCACTTCGTCTTGGTGGCGGAACTCTCCCTTAATAGTAAGGACGTCGTCTTCGATGTTGATGTCGATGTCTTTGGGGTCGACGCCGGGGACCTGGGCCTTCACGACGTAGTCGTTGCCGGTCTCGTAGACGTCGAGGCCAAGGCTGGGGGCGGTGAGCTCTTCGCTGCGGAAGCCGGGGAAGCGAAGGACGCTGTCGTTGAAGAAGCGGTCCATGAGGCTACGCATGTTGCTCATCTCGGTGAAAGGGTCCCAACGGGTAAGGGTGTTCGGCATTTGGATGACCTCCGTGTGAAGTGGAATTTGCGAGATCAGGGTAGCAGAGGCCGGGTGCGGACGCAAGAAGTCTTAGCGTCTCGTGCTTAGCTTTCCTAAAGCTCAGCCATTTGCAGCCATACCTTGATAGTCGTATGCTAAAGCAGTCATGGCGAAGGACTTCTACGATGCCCTCGGAGTCAGGCGAAACGCCTCCAATAAGGAGATCCGGAGTGCGTACCGGAAGCTGGCCCGCAAGTACCACCCGGACGTCACCCCAAACGATCGTGCGGCCGAAGAGCGCTTCAAGGAGATCACCGCGGCCTACGAGGTGCTTTCGGATCCCGAAAAACGCCGCAAATACGACAAGTACGGCGACCGCTGGCAGTACGCGGACCAGATCGAGGAGATGCAGCGCCAGCAGCGGGCGGGCTTCGGCCGCGCGGGCGGCAACGGTGCGGGCACGTTCTCGTTCGAAACCGGCGGCCTCGGCGACTTCGGGTCCATCTTCGATAGCCTGTTCCGCCGGGAGCGGGGCGGTCCGCGGAGTGCGCCAGCGAGCCGCCGTGGCCAGGACGTCGAAACGCCGGTCGAGGTGACGCTCGACGAGGCGTTCCGCGGGACGGCGCGGACGGTGCGTTTGCAATCGCCTGAGACGTGTCCGACGTGCGGTGGCAGCGGCGAAGTGGCCGGGGCGGTGTGCCACACGTGTGGCGGGATTGGCCAGGTGCAGCGCGACCGGCGGCTCGAAGTGAAGGTGCCGGCGGGCGTGAAGACGGGTTCGCGCGTGCGCGTGGCCGGCGAAGGCCGGCCGGGCCTGGCGGGCGGCCCGAGCGGCGACCTCTACCTGGTGGTGACGGTCCAGCCGCACCCGCGCTTCGAACGCCGGGGCGACGACCTCTACGAGGAGATTTCGGTGCCGTACACCGATGCGGTGCTCGGCGGCGAAGTGGAAGTGCCGACGATCGACGGCCGGGTGGCGCTGCGCATCCCGGAGCTGACCCAGAACGGGCGGCAGTTCCGGCTGGGCGGGAAGGGCATGCCGGTGCTCGGCAAGAGCACGCGCGGGGACCTCTACGTGAAGGTGAACGTGAAGCTGCCCGACCACCTGACGCCGGAGGAGCGGGAGCACTTCGAGGCGCTGCGGCGGCTCGCGCAGGCGGGGTCTCATGCGAGGGCCTAGCGTGACGAGAGCCGGGGGCCAGGGACCAACAGTGACAGACCGAACGAACAGCGAAAGGAGGTGACGCAGTGGCGCGAGGACGAAGCGCACCCCTCGATGGGGAGCTGGACGACGATGAGCCGTGCTACGTCATCTCCATCGCGGCGCGGCTGGTGGGCATGCACCAGCAAACATTGCGCTACTACGAACGGGCCGGGCTGGTAGAGCCGAAGCGGACGGCGGGGAACATCCGGATGTACTCGAACCGGGACATCCAGAAGATCCGCCAGGCCCAACGCCTTGTGGAAGAGCTCGGGGTGAACCTCGCCGGTGTGGAGATCATCCTGCGCATGGGCGAGCAGATCCGGGCCCTGACCGAGGAGCTGGAGCTGACGCGCGCGGAGCTGGACAAGCTGCGGGCGCGGCGCCTGCCGGCCCCGTACGAGGGCATGAGGCACGAGGCGTGAGTGGCGACGGCCCCTTGCGGGCGTTCGATACTCTACGTGGCGGCCGATGCCAACTCCATCGACCGGCCGGCATTCACTTCGATCAACGAACACGCGACAGAGGTGGCACGGCCCGTGCGCTGAGCCGGCCTCATGCCTCCTGCCTTTCGCCCTAATTCCGTCCCGGAGGGACCCAAGATGATGCGACAAGATCGATTCACCGAGCAGGCGCAACAGGTGCTGGCCCAGAGCCAGGACATCGTGCGCCAGCAGCGGAATAGCCAGTGGGGCGTGCCGCACGTGCTCGCCGCACTGATTGGCCTGCAGGGTGGCCTCGCCCAGCAGGTGCTCCAGCGCCTCGATGTCGACCTCGGGCGGCTGCGCCAGCGGGTCGCGCAGGAGCTGGAGAAGATGCCGAAGCTCCAGTACGACGTCGTGCAGGTGTACACCACGCCGGAAGTCGTGCGGATGCTCGAGGTGGCGAACGCGGAAGCGGAGCGACTGAAGGACGAATACGTCGGTGTCGAGCACCTGCTCATCGCGATCGCGGACAACGAAGAGAGCGGCGCGACGCGGCTGCTCGCCGAGTTCGGGGTGACCAAGGAGAGCATCTACCGGGCACTGGCGGAGGTGCGCGGGAAACAGCGCGTGACCAGCCCGAACGCGGAGAGCCGCTACCAGAGCCTGGAGAAGTACTCGACCGACCTCACCGAGCTGGCGCGGCAGGGCAAGCTCGACCCGGTCATCGGGCGGGACGTCGAGGTGCGGCGGGTGATGCAGATCCTGAACCGCCGGACGAAGAACAACCCGGTGATCATCGGCGAGGCGGGCGTCGGGAAGACGGCGATCGTCGAAGGCCTGGCGCAGCGCATCGCCGCGGGGGACGTGCCCGAGAACCTGCAGCAGAAGCGGCTGCTGGCGCTCGATATGGGCGCGCTGGTCGCCGGTTCGAAGTTCCGGGGCGAGTTCGAAGAGCGGCTGAAGGCCGTGATGGAAGAGGTGAAGCAGGCCGAAGGCGAAGTCATCCTCTTTATCGACGAGCTGCACACGGTGATGGGTGCGGGCGGCGCGGACGGCGCCATCGACGCTTCGAACCTGATGAAGCCGGCGCTGGCGCGCGGCGAGCTGCACGCGATCGGCGCGACCACGCTCGACGAGTACCGCACGCGCATCGAAAAGGACCCCGCGCTCGAACGGCGCTTCGCCCCGGTGTACGTGGAGGAGCCGAGCGTCGAGGACACGATCCAGATCCTGAAGGGGCTGCGGCCGCGGTACGAAGCGCACCACAAGGTGGAAATCACCGACGAGGCACTCGAGGCGGCGGCGAACCTGTCGTCGCGGTACATCACCGAGCGGCACCTGCCCGACAAGGCGATCGACCTGATCGACGAGGCGGCTTCGAAGCACGTCATCGATGCGCAGACGTTCCCGGAGGACATCCGGGATATCAAGGAACGGCTCGACGAGCTCGGCCTGCAGGCGGAGGCGGCGGTCCAGAGGGAGGACTACGAGGCTTCGGCGCGGATCAAGCAGGAGGTCATCCAGCTGCAGCAGCGGTACGCGACGCTCCGCGAGGAGTGGGCGAAGGAGCACGACATCGAGCTGCGCGTGACGGCGGAAGACATCGCCGCGCTGGTGGGCCAGATGACGGGCATCCCGGTTTCGCGCCTCGAAGAGACGGAGGGCGAGAAGCTGCTGAAGATGGAGGAGGTCCTCCACCAGCGGGTCATCGGCCAGGACAACGCCATCGTGGCGGTGAGCGACGCCGTCCGGCGTGCGCGCGCGGGCCTCAAGGACCCCAGGCGGCCGATCGGGTCGTTCATCTTCCTGGGCCCGACGGGCGTGGGGAAGACGGAGCTCGCGAAGGCGCTCGCCGAGTACCTGTTCGACGACGAGGACGCGATGATCCGCCTCGACATGTCGGAGTACCAGGAGCGGCACACGGTGAGCCGGCTCATCGGCGCACCTCCGGGGTACGTCGGCTACGACGAGGGCGGTGGCCTGACCGAGGCTGTGCGGCGCCGGCCGTACCGGCTGATCCTCTTCGACGAGATCGAAAAGGCGCACCCGGACGTGTTCAACACGCTGCTCCAGATCCTCGATGACGGCCGCCTGACCGACGGCCAGGGGCGGACGGTGGACTTCCGGAACACCGTCATCGTGATGACGAGCAACCTCGGCACCGGGCTCCAGGAGCGGGCGACGCTCGGCTTCACGCGGCGGACCGACGGGAACTCGAACGACCAGGACAAGCTCAAGGAGTCCATCGAAAAGGCACTCCGCGAGTTCTTCCGGCCGGAGTTCCTGAACCGGATCGACGAGATCATCATCTTCGAGCCGCTGACGCGGCCGGAGCTCGAGCGGATTGTCGACCTGCTGGCAGACGAGGTTCGCGAGCGGCTCGCGGAGCGGAATGTGGACTTCGAGCTGACGATGGCGGCGAAGGACGAGATCGTCCGGGAAGGGTACGACCCGGCGTTTGGCGCCCGGCCGCTGCGGCGCACGGTCCAGCGGCGGGTGGAGAACGAGCTCGCCAAGCGGGTGCTCTCGGGCGAGGTGAAGGAGAACCAGTGCGTGGTCGTGGACTTCGTGGACGGTCAGTTCACCTTCTCGGCCCGGGACCGCGCCATCGAAGGCGAGGTCATCGAGCCCGAGCCGGTGGGCGCGACCGCCTAGCGGCGAACGCAAGCGAAACGAACGGGGCTGGCGCAATGCCAGCCCCGTTTTTTCCTGCGTGCCCGGGAAGGGGGATCAGTGCATCGTTGGCTGCGGCACGACGGTGAGATGCTGCACCGGTGGCTCCTGGGGCGCCTGTTCCTCCGATGCGGGTTGGCCGACGCCGGCCGGGTCGAACGCCGCATAGACGGCCGGCACGCTGGCCAAAAACACCAGCACCAAGCCAAACGCCCAGATTGCAAGCCATGCGCGAGACGACATCGGGGGTCCGTCCTCGCCCGCCTCCCGCAGCGGGCTCCGGGAGTAGCAACGCGCGAATGGGGCGAAAGGTTCCCATCGTTGCGCTCCCTTTTCCATTCCTTCTCCGTCGGCGAGCGGGGCAGCCCGGGCAGCGGGGCGGGGCACGTACGGGCAGGTGCGCTACGCTGACTGGACGAACTCATTCGGTGGAGGCGCCACTGTGGCCGTTGTTTCGTACTTCCCCATTTCCCTGCCGCCGGAGGCGCGCGAGGGGTTCGAACGGAGCTGGAAGTCCCGGGTGGGCGCGGTCGACACGTTTCCGGGCTTCATTTCGACGGAGCTGCTGGCGCTGCCGGACCGCGGCGAGTACGTGGTGCTCACGCGCTTCCAGGACGAGGAGTCGTTCGAGCGCTGGATCACATCGGACAACTTCACGAAGGGTCACCGGGGCGAAAGCTACGAAAGCTACAAGGACAACCCGGCGATGAAGAATCACAAGCTGTTCGAGGTACTGGATAGCTGAGTGCCGAGTACCGAGTACCGAGGGGTGAGAAGTGCCCGGTGCCCGGTGCCCAGTACGGGCGGCGAGATTGGAGAGGTGGCATAGCCTTGGCCGATCCATCGCGGATGGCACAGGGACCGGCGCCGAAGGTACGGGTGTGCTGGGGAATGGTGGGGCCGTTGGACGCGGCATACCACGACAGCGAATGGGGCGTGCCCTGCCGCGATGACCGCGACCTGTTCGAGCGGCTGATGCTCGAGGGGTTCCAGGCGGGACTTTCGTGGTCGACCATCCTGGCCAAGCGGGAGAACTTCGCGCGGGCGTTCGACGGCTGGGATGCGGAGCGGATCGCGCAGTACGGGCCGGCGGACATCGAGCGGCTCCTTAGCGATGCGGGGATCATCCGGAACCGGCTGAAGGTCGAGGCGGCGGTGAAGAACGCGCGTGCCTTCCTCGCGCTTCGCGACGAGCACGGCAGCTTCGACCGGTACATCTGGTCGTTCGTGGGCGGCGAGCCGCTGCCATGGGTCGCCCGCGCGTCAATCGCGGAGGTGCCGGCGTCGACGCCGGAGTCGGATGCGATGTCGAAGGCGCTGAAGAAGGCCGGCATGACCTTCGTGGGCAGCACCATTTGCTATGCGTTCATGCAGAGCGTGGGGATGGTGAACGACCACCTCGCCGGGTGCCCGCGCGCCCCGCAGTAGCCTTTGCGAGGCGCCGCGGGAGCGCGTAGATTGCGGGCCACTTCCTGCGATGGAGCTGATGAGTGACCACTACCGAGTCCGCGCTCAACACGAAAGTCCATGACCTCATCGAGAAGCAGATCGCCGATGGCCAGCAGCTCGGCGTGCAGGTGTGCGCCTACCGCTACGGCGAGCGGATCGTCGATACGTGGGCCGGCACCATGGGCCCGAACGACGACCGGGAAGTGCAGGCCGACAGCCTCTTCCTGAGCTTTTCGACCACGAAGGGCGTCGCCGCGACCGCGCTCCACATCCTCGCCGACCGCGGCGTGATCGACTACCACGCGCCGGTGGCGAAGTACTGGCCGGAGTTCGCCCAGAACGGCAAGGACAAGGTGACCGTGGCGCAGGCGATGAGCCACCAGGCGGGCCTGCACGCCGTGCGCCTGCCGCACAGCATCGAGTACGTGGCCGACTGGGACGGGTACTGCGAATGGATCGCCGCGCAGCCGCCGGCGTGGGAGCCGGGCACCGCGACGGGCTACCACGCGCTGACCTTCGCCTGGGTTGCGGGCGGCATCATCCAGCGCGCGAGCGGCCGGCACATCAAGGACGTCATCCGCGAGGAGATCGCCGAACCGCTCGGGATCGCCGACGAAATGTACGTGGGCATCCCCGACGGCATCGAGGACCGGCTGACGACCCTCCAGCAGGCGCCGCTCGGCGAGGCGATGCCGATCCCCGAAGACCACGACTTCTTCAAGGCGATGCCGCGCCAGAGCGACTTCACCTTCAACGACATGCGGCTCCGCAAGGCGTGCGTGCCCTCGGCGAACGGCCACTTCACCGCGCGGGCGCTCGCGAAGATGTACGGCGCGCTGGCGAACGGCGGCGAAATCGAGGGTGTGCGGCTCGTCTCCAAGGAGCGCATCGCGCAGATGCAGCAGCTGATGACGGACCAGCCGGACCGGGTGCTGATGATGCCGATCCGGAAGGGCATCGGTTACTTCCTGGGCGGCGACAGCGAGCTCGGCAAGAACACCTATGGCCCGCGGAAGACCGCCTTCGGGCACAGCGGGGCCGGCGGATCGACCGCCTTCGCCGACCCGGAGACCGGGCTCTCCATCGCGGTGACGCTGAACAAGATGCAGAACTCGCTCCAGGGCGAAGGGCCGACATTCGCGATCTGCGACTTCATCCGGAAGGAGCTGGGCGTCGCCTAGGGCCCGGCGGGCCACGCCGTTCGAGGAGCAGCTGCGGCTGCCCCTTTCTCGCGCTGCCTGACGCTGGCCCGCCCGCCGGATACACTCGCGCCATGTCCGACATCCGTGCCGCCATCTTCGATATCGGAGGCGTCCTCACCGTCTCCCCCGTCACCCGCATCAAGCACTTCTGCGCCGAACGAGGCATTTCCGACGAGATTCGAACGCTGATCTTCGCGGGCCACGACGGCCTCTGGTCGCGCTTCGAACGTAGCGAACTGACGCCGGCCGAGTTCGCCACGGAATTCGACCGGGAGCTCGAGCGGGCAGGTGTGACGCCGTGCGGCCCGCAATTCATGGAGTGGTTCTTCCAGGGCTTCGAGCCGCGGCCCCGGATGATCGCCGCAGTTGAGCACCTGCGCGGCCGGGTGAAGCTCGGGGCCATCACGAACAACGTGGCGCGGGAGGAGCCGGCGACGCGCCGTACGGCCGGCCTCGACATCTCGACGCTCTTCGACGTGGTGGTGGAGTCGGCGATCGAAGGCGTGCGGAAACCCGAGCCGCGCATCTACGAAATCGCCTGCGAGCGGCTGGACGTGCGGCCCGAGGAGGCCGTGTTCCTCGACGACCTCGGGGCCAACCTGAAGGGGGCGAAGGCACTCGGCATGACCACGATCAAGGTCGACGAGACGCTTTCGGCTCTCGGCGAACTGGAGCGCGTGCTCGGAATCGCGTTCCCACGCGAATAGGATTCGCGCGTTACGGCCGCGTGCGTGTACTCTTTCGCGTCAAGCAAAAGATTCGGGGCAACCAATGAACATGACCGAAGAAGAACTCATCGCGGCGGTACGCGAGCTGGCCCGGACGAAATTCGCGGAGCGTGCCCGGGAGTACGACCGCGAAGGGAAGTTCGCGAAGGAGAACGTCGAGGAGCTTAAGGGGCTCGGTGTGCCGGGCATGGCCCTTTCGAAGGAGCTCGGCGGGCTTGGCGTCTCGGCGCATACGCAAACGCGGATCATGGAAGAGGTTGCCTATGGCGACGGCTCGACCGCTGTTGCCCTGAACATGCACGTGCTCATCGCCGACTTCCTGAACTTCTTCCCGCCGTTCCCGCGCTGCCAGGCGGTACTGCGCGACATCGCCCAGAACGGCGCGCTCATCTGCGGGCCGGGCTCGGTGCCAACGGGCGAGCTCGATAACCGCCGCGCCGGCTTCCAGATGACGGAGGACGGCGACGACGTGATCATCAACGGGAAGGCCGGCTTCGCCTCCATGAGCGAGGGCGCGAAGTACACGATCATGGCCGGAACGATCGACCGCGGCGAGGGCAACGAACCGGGCATCTGCGTCACGCTGCCGGACCTCAGCACACCGGGCATCCGGCTGCTCTACAACTGGGACGCGATGGGCCTGCGGGCGACGGCGAGCCACGACATCGTGGCGGAAAACGCGCGCATCCCGAAGTCGGAGGCGCTGATCATCCCCGCGCCGGTGCTGCGGGTGATCATGGAAGCGCAGGGCCAGGCGACGAACCCGGCGACGCAAAACCGGGTGAAGGGCGCGCTCGGGATCACGGCCATCTGGCTGGGCCTGGCACAGTCGGCGTTCGATTTCACCATCGATTACGTCAAGCAGCGCCATGGCTACCTGGCCGGGCCGCCCATCAACGGCGTGAACCCCGGGTTCCGGTCGGAGCAGGCGTGGGCGCAGTTCGGCATCGGGAACATGGAGCACTGGCTCGAAACGGGCCGCATCGTGCTCTACGACACCGTGCGGCGGCTCGACGAGCCGTTCGCCGGGCCGCAGGAGTTCATCCGGCATATCACGCGGACGGTGTACCACCTGCGCCGCATGGGCGAAGAGGTGGCGCAGGGCTCGATGAAGGTATGCGGCGCGCACGCCTACGTCCGCGCCCGGCCGCTCGAGCGCATCTACCGCGACATGGTGGGCGGCAACGTGATGGCCTGGAAGACGGACGAACTGCTGCAGTCGCTCGGGATGAGTGCGCTGGGGATGCCCATCAACTTCGTGGGGCCGGCGGGGACGTAGGCTCCGCCCGGTTGCCTGGCGGGGCTTCGATCGTGGCGGGCAGCACCGCTAGGATCGGGCGACACCACCACTGGAGCCGGAGATGCCCATTTACGCCGTCGGCGAGAAGACGCCGCGCATCCACCCGAGCGCGTTCATCGCGCCAACGGCCACGATCGCCGGTGACGTGACGATCCACGAGGGGGCGTCGGTGTGGTACGGGGCTGTGGTCCGCGGCGATACGTCGTACGCGGTCATCGGGCGTGGCGCGAACGTGCAGGACGGGGCGGTGGTGCACGGCCGCGCGGGGCAGCCGGCGCTCATCGGGGCGGAGGCGTCGCTCGCGCACAACTGTATCGTGCACGGCGCGACGATCGGCGACCGGGCGCTCATCGCGAACGGGGCGCAGGTGCTCGACGGGGCGACCGTGGGCGAAGGGGCGCTGGTTGCGGCCGGGTCGGTGGTGCTGCCCGACACCGAGATCCCGGCGGGGACGCTGGCGGCAGGGACGCCAGCCACCGTGAAACGCGCGCTCGCGGGCACGCCGACGGAGGAGTGGGTGACCGGGAACCCGGGCCGGTACGCGCGTCTCGCGAAGGAGCACCGCGAGGGGCTGCGCGAAATCGCCCGCGAGGACGTAAAGGAGCCGTAGAGAGCGCTCCCGGCGCTGCTACAGTACCGGGTAGCGCCATGAACTATCGGATCATCACGAGCAGCATCCCGGTGGCCCTCTTCTATGCGTTCACGAAGTTCGGGCCGTCGTGGCTGGCGATCGCGGTGAGCTTCGTGGCGACGGCGATCGTGACCTACGCGAACCGCCAGGACCGGATCATCGGGGTGCTCGCGGTGTACGGGTTCGTGATCGTGGCCGTGTGCGCGGTCATCGGTATCGCCGCGAACGACGAGAAGACGTACCTGGCGGCGGGCCCGATCTCCGACTTCCTGTTCGTGCCGTTGTACGCGGGCAGCGTGTTCATCGGCCGCCCGCTGGTGGGCGGCATCGCGCGGGAGCTCGCGCCGGCGCTCACGCACCGCATCCCACAGGAGGCGCCGATTTTCGCGTGGCTTTCGTTGATGTGGGCCGCGCACAACCTGGTGCAGGGCTTCTTCCGGTTGTGGCTGCTGGGCGAGCTCTCGGTCGGGCAGTACATCGTGCTGAGCCGCCTGCTGAACTGGCCGGTTTCGGGAACGCTGATCGCGATCACGGCGTGGTTCATCTACCGGGAGGCGCGGCGGTATGGCACGCGCCTGGAAGGCGAGTGGTGGCGCTGGCGGCCCGCCGAAGCCGCGACGGAAGCCCGTTAGCTAGCGCGTGCGGCCCAGGTGGTACTGCCCGTCGTTAATCGGCTCTTCGATGAAGAGTTCGCCGTTGCGGATCTTGATGTTGTAGCCGCAGTCGGGATTCGTGCAGACCCAGGCCTTGAAGTGGATCGGAGCGCCCTGGCTGCCGAAATCGGAAAAGGGCACCAGATCGCCGTCGTCGCACTTACGACACTTCGGAAACGCGTACATCCCACCATCCCCCCAGTCTCAGGCGCGGATAGTAGCAGCACAGCTTTACCGGGGCAATCAACCAACGAGCGAGCGAGCGCTCCGGCGCGCTCGCCTGGGGCGCCAACGGGGGACAACGCGCAGTACAAAAACCGGCACCGAAACCTGGGCCCGGACTCACCGGAGGCGGGAGAGACCGGCGCTCAGGCGCGGGCGGCGGTCTTCGCGGCCTTCTTCATGTCGGCTTCGAGGAGCTTGTAGTCGTCCTCGGGGATCTCGTGGAGGTTGCCCTGGTAGGCGAGCGTCCAGTTCGCGCGGGGCCACTTCTGCGTCCACGAGAAGCGGTCGTGGTAGGGCTCGGCGTCGAGCCAGTCTTCCTCATCGAGGATGATGACCGGCTTGATGCCGACGCGGAACGGGTACATCTCGTTCGGCTTCTTGGCGCTCTGCCAGATGCGGGTCTGCTCTTCGACCATGCCGCTCGTGATTTCGGCGATACCGGCGAACTGCTTGCGCCCGGTGATGTAGAAGGCGAGCCTGTCGCCGGGCTGGATCTTCTGGGCCATGCCGCGGCGGGTGCTCTTGAAGCCGTGCCGCGTGAAGCCGAGGTCGCGGGTGGTGGCGAAGATTTCGGGGCCGCCGACAACGATCCAGTAGCGAGCCATGTGTGCCTCCTTCAGGCCGCCGGGCCGGGCGACCAGTTCCCGGTGTAGCCACGTACGAGGATATCCGACCCGAGAGATTCCACAACCGGGTCGCGGAGGCGCCAGGCGTCGCTTATCCACGCGGCGCCTTCGCCGCCGACGGCCGGCAGGCCGCCCCCGCCAATGACCATCGGCGCGAGGAACGCCCACACCTCATCGACGTGGCCGCCATCGAAAAGCGAGCCGAGCACCGTGCCACCGCCTTCGGCCCAGACCGAGAGGATGCTGCGGCGGCCGAGGGCCTGGAGCAGCTGGTCGAGGTTCAGGCCGCTTTCGCACGGTTCGCAGTCGATGAGGCGCCCGCCCGCCGCAAGGATCTCGTTTCGCCAGGCGGCGGGGGCGTCGCGGGTGGTGGCGACGAGCACCTGCCCGGGCTCCGAGAAGAGCCGTGCGCCGGGCGGCGTGCGGCCGCGGGCATCGAGCACGATGCGGATGGGCTGGTGCGGGGCAAGCTCGCCTCCCGGCCGGGCGGTGAGCGCGGGGTCGTCGGCGAGGACGGTGCCGCTGCCCACGAGGATGGCATCGACCCAGGCGCGCTGCTGGTGCGCGTAGTCGCGGGCGGCTTCGCCGGTGATCCACTTCGAATCGCCGTTCGCCGTGGCGATGCGGCCGTCAAGGCTGGCCGCAAACTTCGCGATGACGTAGGGCAGGCCGGTCATGCGGTGTTTGAGGTAGGGGCGAAGGAGCGCGGTGGCCTCAGCGGCGCCATCGCCGGCTTCGACCGCGATGCCGGCATCGCGGAGCGCCGCGATGCCCTTTCCGCGCACCCCGGGGTCCGGGTCTTCGAGCGCGACCACGACGCGCCGCACGCCGGCCTCGATGAGCGCTGCCGAGCAGGGCGGGGTGCGCTTCCCTTCGAAGGGGAAGCAGGGCTCGAGGGTGACGTACACGTCGGCGCCGCGGGCGTCGATCCCGGCGAGCGCCGCGGCTTCGGCGTGCGGCCCGCCTGGGGGCGAGGTCGCACCAACCGAGATGACCTCGCCATCGCGGACCACAACAGCGCCAACCCACGGGTTCGGACTGGTCGTCCCGCGGACGCGGCGGGCCGCATCGAGGGCCTGTTGCATGAAGGGCGACGCGCTCACGGTGGCCCCTAGTGGCCCTCGCGGCTGCCGGCGAGCCAGATGTCGCGCATGAGCATGGCCTGTCCGACGTGCTCCCGGAGGTGGCCGATCGCGCGGAAGAGGCACTCGGCGCCGGCAGGATGGCTGCCCGAGTCGGTGGTCCAGCTCAGCGTGGCCATCAGCGACTCCCCGGTGCCCTTCGCGAGGGTTCCTTCGAATTCGCGCACGGCGTCGGCGAGCTGATTCCGGAAGGCCGCCGCCGAGCCGCCCCGGACCCGGAATGACGTGGGTCGATGCTCAGCGAAGTACGCCTCGCGGTCGGGGTCGAGCCCCGCGCCGGCCGAGAGCCAGAATCGCGTCGAGGTGATGGAGTGCGTCACGAGGATGGCGATGGAGCTGGTCCCGGCAACGGGCGTCCAGTCGAAGGCGGCGTCGGGCAGGCCATCGAGCGCTTCGGAGAACATGTCGAACGAGTCGCGGAGGATATCGAAGGCGGCCTGGTAGGTGGGGTGCATTTCGACATGGTAGCCGCGAAGCGATTCGGCTTACAGATGACGAGCAGGGCACCGGGAAGCCGGGAGGCGAGCTTCGTGTTCTGATAGCCTCGAAGTGCCGATGACATATACGAGGTGATAGTGGACAGACACCAGGTGGGCGCGCCGGATCGCAAGCCGGCGCTGGTGCTGGGGGGCGGCGGCGCTTACGGACTCTTGCAGGCCGCGTACGTTCAGGCGGCCTTCGAACGTGGCTTCGAACCGGCAATGGTGGTCGGGACGAGCGTGGGTACGCTGAATGGCGCATGGGTCGCGGTCCATCCGCACCGCGCCGACGAGCTGCTTCCGATCTGGCTGGGGCTCGACCGAATCCGGCTGCTGCAACTGAACCCGCTGCGGGTGGCTAGCCGGCTTATCCGGCGGCCGGTCAGCATCTGTACGAACCGGATCGTGCCCCAGCTCATCGAACGGTATCTCCCCGGGGCACGGTTCGAGGATACGAAGCTGCCGCTGGCGGTGGTCGCAACGAACCTCTCGCGGGCGCGAAAGCACGTGTTCCGCTCGGGACCGCTCGAGCCGGCGATCCTCGCATCGACGGCGATCCCGGGGGTGTTCGAACCGGTGGAAATCGAGGGCGAGCTGTTCGTCGACGGCGGGCTGGTGGGCAGCTGCGACCTCGCGACGGCGGTCGAAATGGGCGCGACGGAGATCCTGGCGATCGACCTGACGCCGCCGGCGAAGCCCCGCCGGCCGCGAACTGCGCTTGGGGTGCTCCGCCATTCGCTCGATGCGCTCGGGCGGGCCAGCACCGACGCGATGGAGTCGTGCCTCGAAGGGCAGCTGCCGATGCGGGTGATCACGCCCGACCTCTCGCGGTCGTCGCCGTGGCGCATGGACGTGACGGTGGATGCCATCAACCACAACCTGGAGTTGGCGCGGCGGGCAATGGCCAGCGTGCTCGATTCGCACGGGCAGGTCATCCCCGGTTCGCGAACGTTCGATGCACCGGCCCCCGCGCCCGTGCCCGGCGCCCCCGCGCCGCGTCGGCTCAGCCTGCCATGGGCGCGCCAGGAGGCGTAACCCGGCGCAGGGCGTCTAGCTCGTCGGCAGTCAGGGGCGGATTTCGCGGGCGTAGTCGCGGCCGCCGCGCACGGTGACGCGCATGATCGCGCCGGCGCGCGAGTCGTCCTCGACGAGCTCGATGACACCCTCGGCGACGTCTTCGGGCTGGAGGATGCCGCCGACCTGCGCCTTCATCGCCTCGACGCGCTCGTCGCCGCCACGGCGGACAAGCGGCGTATCGGTGAAGGTCGGGCAGATGGCGTTGACGCGGATGCGCTCCTGCGGGGCGAGGTAGGCGAGCGACCGCGTGAAGTTGATGACGCCCGCCTTCGCCGCGGCGTAGACCGGCGACCCGGGCATGGGCAGGAGGCCGCCCATCGAGGCCGTGTTGATGACGATGCCGCCCCGGCCATGCTTCCGCATCGCGCGGACCGCGAGCCGGGTCGCATCGATCACGGCCGTGAGGTCGATGTTAACGACGGCCTGCCAGTTGCCGGGTTCGTCGGCGAAGATGTCCTCGCCGCCGATGCCCGCGTTGTTGCAGACGATGTCGAGGCTGCCGAAGCGCTCGCTGGCGAGGTTGAAGGCGGCTTCGAGGTCGGCGCTGCGGGTCACGTCGCAGCGGGCGAAGGCGGCCTTGCCGCCGGCGGCCGTGATCTGCTCGACGGTCTGGGCTCCGCCGGCCTCATCGATATCGGCGACGACGACGGACGCTCCGTGGGCGGCGAGCGCCCGGGCCATCGCCCGGCCGATGCCCGACCCGGCGCCCGAAACGAACGCGGACTTGCCCTGGATTTCCATGCGTCACCTCCGCGGCCGGCCGCCGCACCGGCCACGATACCGCGGCTCCCACAGCCGTCCAGTCCCGGGCCGGGCGGGTGACACGAGTGACGCAATGCCGCGGCGATAGATTCGCGAGCCGGAGGAGAAGCGCTGATACCGTTCGTCCCGCGGGATCGGCGGACGATCGAGGGCGATGGAACCGGCACGCCGCACCCCGCTCGTCGACGCCCTGATCCCCACGTACCGCCGCAAGACGGGGCTCGCGATGCTCCTCGCGAGCCTGCTCGGGCAAACCTTCACCCGGTTCGACGTCGTGATTTCGGACCAGACCCCCGAGGGCGAGACGTACGTCGAGAGCATCGAGGTGCAGCAGGCGATCCGGGCGCTCCGCTGGCATGGCCACGACGTGCGGGTGCTGCGGCATGTGCCGCCGCGCGGACTCGCCGAACAGCGCCAGTTCCTGCTCGAACGGAGCCGCGCGCCGTGCGTGCAGTACCTCGACGACGACCTGCTGCTTGAGCCGGGCGTGATGGAGCGCATGGTGCGGGTGCTGTGCGAAGAGCGGTGCGGGTTCGTGGGCTGCCCGGCGGTGGGACTCGAATTCCTGGATGATGTGCGGCCGCACCAGCAGGGCATCGAGCCGTGGCAGGGGCGGGTGCGGCCCGAGCGCTTCACGCCCGAGACGATCCCGTGGGAGCGGCACGTCGTGAACAACGCCGCGAACCCGCTGCACCTCGAATCGCGGCTGCAAGCGGGCGAAACGCTGCGGTATCACGTGGCGTGGGTCGGCGGGAACGTGCTCTACGACCGCGCGAAGCTGCTCGATGTGGGCGGCTTCTCGTTCTGGCCGCGGTTACCGCGCCACCACGCGGGCGAGGAGGTCGTGGTGCAGTTCATGCTGCTGCGCTACCACGGGGGGTGCGGGGTACTTCCTTCGGGCACGTACCACCTCGGGCTACCGACAACCGTCCCGAACCGGGAGCACAACGCCACGTCGCTCTTCGGGGAGCTGATCGCGCAATACGAGGCGCGCCACCGGGAGCCGGCGACGGAGATGGCCGCGCCCTTCGCGGCGGCCTACGCGCCGGGCACGCCGTAGAGCGCTTCGCGCAGGTCGAGCGTGAGATTCGTGCCGTCGAGGCTCATGTGCCGCGGGTTGAAACCGTGCGATCGGACCGCGAGCCGGAGGTCGGCGGGGCGCACGTCGGCGGGCACCACGAAGCCTGCTTCGCCATGGGAGTCCGTTGTCGCTTCGGCCACCTTGCCATCGAGATGGTCCGTCACGAGCACCGCCGCGCCCGCGACGGGCGGGTGCTCACCCCGGTCGTCGGCGTCGTTGTCGGCGACGATGATGTGCCCGCTGCGGCCATCGGCGGCTACCTGGACATCGACGGCGAGGTCACGCAGGTACACGAACGGCTCGGTGGTGACCGCCGCCATGCCGTGGCGTTCGGGGATGCGCGCGGCGTTCGCCTTGAGCTCGACGTCCTGGATGGCCATGCCGTGGTCGGTCGTGATGATGAAAAGCGTGGACTCGAACAGGCCGCGTTCTTCGAGCAGGCGCAGGATGTGCCCGACGCGCACGTCGGTCTCGTCCAGCGCCTGCCGGGCGCCCTCGTGGTGGGGCCCGTAGTCGTGGGCGGCGGCATCGGGCTGGCTGAATTCGTGGAAGACGAAGATGGGCGCCGGGTGGGAATCGTCGGTGAAGAGGTGGCGCGCCTGGGCGAGCGCACGGTTGTCGATTTCGCCCATCATGCGGTGGCCGTGCTCCTGGAGCTCGGCCTTCCAGCGCGGGCTGATCTCGTGCTCCGTTTCCTTCGTCAGCTCGATGAGCCGCTGACGGTCGCCGATCAGCCGCCGCTCGAGCGTGCAGTGGTGGGCGCCGCGGGTACAGGGCTCATTGATTGAGGCGGTCACGACGCCCTTCTCCCCGTCCCACTCGCCGTAGACGCGATGGAATGCCTCGTAGAGCGTTTCGACCTCTTCCGAAAGGCAGCGGGCGGTGTCGAACTGCTGGCCCTGGGGCGAGATGACCTGCCGGAGCTCGCGGAGGTAGTAGCTCGGGTTGACGACATCGTGGTGGCCGCACCATGTGCCGGTGCCGATGGCGTTGTGGCTCGGCCACGTGATGCTCGGGAAGTTCGTGATGCTGCCGTACTGGAGCATCGTGCCGCGTTCGATCAGGCGGCGAAGGTTGGGGATGGTGCCGGTTTCGGTGCGCAGGCGGTGGAGGAGCTCGGTGTGCGACTGGCCGTCGAGCAGGAGGATGTACACGCGCTGGGGGCGGCCGTTCGCAGGTTCGAGCACCTCTTCGAGCACCCGGCCGTCCTGGCGCTTGAGGTAGACGCGCGCGGGGCGGCCGGTAGCGTCGCGGCCATCGACCAGCGGGAAGCCCATGAGATGTGCGATCGTGGGTGCGATGTCGACCTGGCGCGCGGGCACATCGAGGAAGGCGCCCTGGCGCACGCCCGGTCCGCTGAAAATGAGCGGCGAGCGCGACTGGATGACGTCGAGGTTGCCATGCTGGCCGGGTTGGAGCCCGAACGCATAGCTTTCGGAGTTGACCACGAGGTCCGGGGCGTTGGGGCTGTCGAACAGCTGCGAGATGCGCTCGTAGGCGTAGGGGTAGGCCAGGCGGTCGTGGGGCACGAATGCGACCTGCGGGTCGGTCGTGCCACCGGCGGCGAGCTCCTCGCCGAGGGTGGCGAGGGCGCGGTAGTCCTGGCGATCGAGCGGGTTCTCGCCGATGACTTCGACTACGTGGTAGTCGTAGCCGCCGCCCTCGGCGCAGGTTCGCACCCAGCGGACCATGCCGCGGCGTGCCCATGCTTCGTAGGCGGATGAGCCATCGGCAGCGATGCGGCAGGTGGCCACGAAGTCGGTCCACGCTTCGCCCTGTCCGGTGGTGAGCAGCATGTGGATAGCGAGGTTGCCCGACTCTTCCTGGTTGGGGTCGAGGCCCTGCCCGCCGGGGCGTTCGGGCCCGATGTTGGCGTGCGTTTCGGATTCGGCGGCCGCGGTCATGGGGTATCTCCTCCGGGAGTGCCGCGGATGGTACCAGAGGCGGCGTCCACGCAGGGCCGCGCGCCGCTCGGGCGATGCGGGAACCGGAGGCCGAAGGGTTAGGGGAAGTGTGGAGCGGGCGAAGGGAATCGAACCCTCGTCTCAACCTTGGGAAGGTCGCGTTCTGCCATTGAACCACACCCGCGTGGGTGGACAGCTTATCATCTCCTCACTCTTGATTCGAGGCGATGGACTTGCCCATTCCGAAGGAACTCTCGCTCACTCCCGAACAGCTCGACGAGCTCATGACGACGACGTGGAACATGCGGATCGCGACCATCGGGCCGGGGTCGCGCATCAACCTGACGCCGCTCTGGTTCGGCTGGGCCGGGGGGAACATCTACTTCTACTGCCGCGGCCAGAAGGTGGTGAACCTGCGCCGGAACCCGAATGCGACGGTGCTGGTCGACCGCAACGAGCGCTTCCCGGAGCTGCAGGGGGCGATGTTCCAGGGAACAGCGACGGTGCTCGAAGATGCGGAGGCGGAGAACGCCGACCCGAACATGGAGACGGTACGCGTGCAGATGGGCGCGAAGTATGCCGGCGGGCACGGCGAACCGAACGCCGAACCGCGCCGCAACGAAGCCACGGCTCGCGGGCGGCACTGGCGCTGGGTTCGCTTCGAACCGAAGCACATCGTGACCTGGGACAACTTCAAACTGAAACGATAGGCCGCAGCACTCCTGGCGCTACTTGACAGGTCATTACAATGACCGGAAGGCGCAGATGACAGGAGGCGATCATGTACGGTCACGTCGGCGCCGTCCTGGGCGATAAGGGGAGGCACGTCTACACGATCGAGCCCACCGCGACCGTTCGCGAGGCCGTGGGCGTGATGAACGAGCACGGAGTCGGCGCCCTCCTTGTGGTGGAGCGGGAGCGGCCGGCGGGCATTTTCACGGAGCGCGACGTGCTGCGGCGGGTGGTGGGGCCGGGCCTGCACGCGGCGGTAGCGCGCGTCGGCGAGGTTATGACGACCGACCTGGTGACCGTTTCGCCCCAGATGCGCGTCGAAGAGGCGATGGCGATCGTCACGAACCGCCGGCTCCGCCACCTGCCGGTGATGGAAGACGGGAAGATCGTAGGCATGCTTTCGAGCGGCGACCTGATGCGCTGGGTGTCGCTGCACCAGGAGGAGCACATCCGCCGGATGGCCGACTACATCACGGGAGCGGAGCCGGTCGGCGCTTCGCGCTAGGAACTGCGGCCGCCCAGCGCGCGGAACGCGAGCCCGAGGCTGGCGCCCCAGACCAGGTGCGCCGCCACCATCATGAGGGTCCGGGCGGGCGGGTCGTGCTTCGGCTCGCGGCGAAGCCCCAGCGCGGGCAGGTAGCCCAGGTAGCTGAACGCCCAGACGCCAAGGCCGTACACCATCCCGATCGCGATGGCCGGCAGGCGGGAGCGCCGCGCGAGTGGCCCGAAGATGCCCCCGGCAGCGGCGCCGTAGCCGAAGTGCGCGGCGAGCGACACGGGCGTGCGCCAGCCTCCGGGCAGGTCATCGGCGATATCGAGCTTGCGAGCCGTGTTTTCGGTGACCTGCTCGGGCGGCACCGGCTCCCGCTCCTCCGGGAGGGCATAGTGGAACAGCCCCATGACGCCGGTCATGGGTACGGTCGCGAGGGCGCCGCCGGCCGCACCGCGCAGGGTGTCCGCCTGGAGTTCGGTCATCGATGGGGGTCCCGGCCGGTGCGGGCGCGCAGCATGGCGATACCGGTCAGGCCGGCGGCCGTGGCGAGCCCCGTCGCGATGGCCCCGCGGTGCTTCGTGACAGTCATCTGCCAGTCCGCGCCACGGGCACGAGCATCGAACGCACCGTGGGCGCCGTGGTCGCCGGGGACCGGCCCCCAGAGGTTGTCCTGGCGGTCAGGGGAGACGGGCTCGCCGGTCTGCTGGCTGTCGAACCCCGCCCGCGCGAGGTAGCGATCGAGGATGCGCGGTGCGGCCTTGTTCGCCCAGATCGCCTCTACCGTCGGCCAGCCGAGGAACGTCTCGTCACGATGGTGCGTGGCCGCCCGGAAGATGCCCTCGGCGACTGGCTCGGGCTGGAAGATCGGCGGAACGGGCTGCGGCTGGTGCGGCAGGCGGCTCTTCACCCAGCCGAACTGCGGCGTGTTCACCGCGGGCAGCTGGACCATCTTCAGCCGGACGTGGCTGCCGTCGTGGAGGAGCTCGGAGCGGACGGATTCGGTGAAGCCCTGGATGGCGTGCTTCGCGCCGCAATACGCCGACTGCAAGGGGATCCCGCGATAGGCAAGCGCGGAGCCGACCTGGACGATCGTCCCGGAATCGCGCGGGAGCATGCGGTGAAGTGCCGCGAGCGTGCCGTACACGTAGCCGAGGTAGGTCACCTCGGTGACGCGGCGATACTCCTCGGGCTTCATCTCCCGGGCGGGCGAGAAGACGGAGACCATCGCGTTATTGACCCAGATGTCGATGGGCCCGAGCTCGCGTTCGAAGTAGCCGGCAGCCTCTTCGACCGCGGCGGCGTCCGAGACATCGAGCGGGCAGATTGCAGCGGCGACACCGAGCTCGTGCGCTTCGCGGCGGGCGCCTTCCAGGCCGTCGCGGCCACGGGCGATGAGGCCGAGGTTGTACCCGTGCGTCGCGAAGGTGCGGGCGAGTGCCCTCCCGACGCCGGCGGAGGCGCCGGTAACCACGACAACGGGATTTGCCTGCGTGCTCACGGATCGAGCCTAGGCGCGGCACGCAAACGCCCGAGCAACCACCGGGGCGGCAAAGTTGCGGTCAGCTTGCAGCGCGGCGGCGGGCCACTACGAACACAACCACCGCAACCACGAGCACCACCACCGAGAGGCCCGCGAATTCGGCGAGGTCGTACGAGCCGTCGCCGGTGTCCTCGTCCTCGCCGGGATCGCCGTCGGATGGCGGCGATTCGGCATCGGGTGTCTCCTGGGCACTCGCGGCGATGACGGTCCATGCCAGCGGCGGCTCGAACGCAGGGCCTTCGGCGAGGGCCTGCCGAATCGAGCCGACGGTCGAGTAGGGCGCGAAGCTCGCGACGTAGTCTCCGTCGAGGAGCGCGATGCCCTGGCCGCGGACGGCGGGCCGCCAGATGCCAGCGCCGGGGTCGACGCGGACGAGGAAGACGAGTGCGCGGAGGCCGTCGACGCCCGGGTCCGAAGGCGGCTGCTCCCCGGGCAGGCATGAGCTGTCCGGCGGGTCCCAGCGGAGATCGACGTCGAGGCTCCTGGCCTCGCCACCCTTGAACGCCCGCTCCAGGTCGAGCCGCGCCACGCCTGGCTGGCCGGGCACGTCATGGAATGTCCCGATGACCACTGCCTCGGACATGCGGCCGTACGTTTCGATGAACCGCGGGGAGAACCAGGGCGGGGAGCACTCGCCGCCGGGCTCGAAGCCCGGGTCGTAGGGCACCGCGCTGAGCGCTTCGAGCTGCGGCAGGACGTCCGCGAGGCTGAGGCGCTGGCCGGGGGTGTAGAGGACGCCGCCAGGGCTCACGCCGAACTCCGCGAAGCTCAGGCCGGCGGGGCGCCAGGCGGCAACGCCGAGGTCGTCGGGTTCGAGGAACAAAAGGGCACGCTGGCCGTCTTCGAACCGCGGCGCCGGGTCGCCGCTGAGGCGGACGGAGCAGTCCGGCGCGAGGTCGAGCTGGCGGTTGTTCACCTCGAAAACGTCGCCGGAGAGGCGCCGCGCAGGCCGTCTTCGACGCGAAAGTGGATGGTCGCGCCTTGTGGCTGTTCGAACCTGCCAACGGCGACGGCGATATCGGGCTGAGCGACAAGGGAGGGAAGGCTGTACGGGAAGCCCACGACGCTGCAGGCGTTCGCGCGGGGCGCGGGCCACGCCGCCAGCGCGATGAGGGCGGCCGTGACCAAGGCGGCCGCAAGCAATCCTCGCCGTGAAATGGCGCCCATATCACGAAAACGACGGCGGCGCCGGGAAAGTTCCACGGCGAATCGGTCTGCACATACGATCCGAAGTTATCGTCTCTTCGCCCTGATCCGGGGCTTCGCGTGGCTGGCGGGCGTATAGTCCGACTTCACCGGGAACGACGTTCCCATTTCGAACAGAAGGACCGAAGGAGTAGCACATGGGATCGCTCGAAGGGCGAGTGTGCGTTGTGACGGGCGCGGGCCGCGGGATCGGCGCTTCGGTGGCGCGGAAGCTCGCCTCCGAGGGCGCGGCGGTGGTCGTGAACGACCTCGGCGTGGCGGTCGACGGCACGATGCCCGACAACACGCCGGCCGCCGAAGTCGTCCAGCAGATTAAGCAGGCTGGCGGCCAGGCAGTCGCGAACTACGACAACGTCGCCGATCACGACGCCGCAGAGAACATCATCCGGACGGCGCTGAACGAGTTCGGGCGGCTGGACGTGCTGGTGAATGTGGCCGGCATTCTCCGCGACCGGATGATCTTCAACATGCCGGAAGAGGACTGGGACGCGGTCATCGGCGTGCACCTGAAGGGCACGTACAACACGAGCAAGTTCGCTTCCATTTACTGGCGGCAGGCGCGCGAAGGGCATTACCGGCTCATCAACTTCACCTCGGGCTCGGGGCTCTTCGGGGCGCCGGGGCAGCCGAACTACGCGGCGGCGAAGCTCGGCATCGTGGGGCTCACGTATTCGTGCGCGAACTCGCTCCACCGCTATGGGGTGACCGCGAACGCGATCGCGCCGGGTGCGGCGACGCGCATGATCGCCACCATCCCGGGCGAGCGGCGCATGCGGCCGGCGGAAGAGGAAGACAACCCCGAGCGCTCGCCGGACAACGTGGCGATCCCGGTCACGTACATCGCGTCGAAGGAGTCGGACTGGCTGAACGGCTGGGTGATCGGCGCCAATGGGTACCAGATCACGCTCTATTCGAACCCGGAGCCGGTGCGCCAGCTCGTCGGCACCCAGCCGTGGTCGCTGGAGGCGGCGGGCAAGGCGATGGAGCAGTCGTTCCGGTCGGTCGCGGAGAGCGGGACGATGTACC
>JBLNCO010000067.1:0-7585 GCA_050260715.1 Hyphomicrobiales bacterium
GGCGGCCGCGAGCTGCCGCAGCAAACGGAGTTGCTCTTCGTTCACTTCGTACAGGTGCGACCAGGCACGGTGGTCGGCTTCGTCCTTCACGCGGTCGCGGGCGGCGGCACGGTTGGAGGTCACCAGCATGGTGGGCACGAAGAGCGACTGCATGATGCCGCCGAGCACGAAGAAGAGGAACGCGTAGGGGAAGGGGTCGAAGCCGTCGTTATGTTCGATGGCGCTCTGCCAGGCGGCCCACCCGGCAATGATGATCCAGAGCGCATGGAAGAAGGCCATCGTGCCGGCGATGGCGACCACGTGGTCGGCGAGCCACTCGTTCGCGCGGCCGAAGGCGGGCCGTTCGCGGTCGACCGCCTGGAGGATGCGCTGGGGGTGGACGATCGGGGAGACGGAGAGGTGGAGGCGGTCCACCAGCTGGCGGGTTTCGTCGGGTGTGGTGTTCGCGTCTCCATAGGCCATCGTGCGGACTCCTTGAGCGTGTTCGGGCGCATGGTACCGAGCGCACCGGGCGCGGCGCGTGAGCCCAGCGGCGGTGCCTGATACCATCGCCGCACACCCATCCCACCCGGAGTTCGCAATGAAGCTCGCCCGGCGCGTCGAGTCGCTGCCCCCGTACCTGTTCGCCGAAATTTCGAAGAAGATCGCGGCCAAGCGCGCGCAGGGCGTGGATATCATCACCTTCGGCATCGGCGACCCCGACCTGCCCACTCCCCCGAACATCCTCGCGGCGCTGCACAAGGCGGCCGACGAGCCGGTGAACCACCGGTACCCGGAATCGGAAGGGCTGCCGGAGCTCGGGCAGGCGATTTCGGACTGGTACTTCCGGCGGTTCGAAGTGCGCTTCGAGCCGATGAAGGAGACGCTGCCGCTCATTGGGTCGAAAGAGGGCATCGCGCACATCGCGCTCTGCTTCATCGACCCCGGCGACATTGCGCTGGTGCCCGACCCCGGGTACCCGGTGTACGAAATCGGCACGATGTTCGCGGGCGGCGAATCGTACAAGCTGAACTGCACCCGCGAAACGGGCTGGCTGCCGGACCTCGATGCCATCCCGGCCGACGTTGCGGACCGCACGAAGGTGCTCTGGCTGAACTACCCGAACAACCCCACCGGCGCCGTCGCGAGCTTCGAGTTCTTCGAAAAGGCCGTTGCGTTCGCGAAGAAGCACGACATCGCCATCCTCCACGACAACCCGTACTGCGACGTGGCCTACGACGGCTACAAGCCGATGTCCATCTTCCAGGTGCCGGGCGCGCGAGACGTCGCCGTCGAGTTCAATTCGTGGTCGAAGATCTACAACATGACGGGCTGGCGCATCGGCATGCTGGTGGGCAACCAGCAGATGGTCGACGCGTTGATGCGGGTGAAGTCGAACATCGACAGCGGCATCCCGCAGGCGATCCAGCGGATGGCGATCGAGGCGGTCTACGGCCCGCAGGATTCGATCGAAGAGCACAACCGCATCTACCAGCGCCGGCGGGACCGGATGGTCGAAGTGCTTCGCAAGATCGGGCTCGAAGTCGATACGCCGAAGGCCTCGCTCTACGTGTGGGCCAAGCTGCCGGCGGGGGTGACCAGCGCCGAGTATGCCGCACGGCTCATCGACGACACCGGCGTGGTCGTGACGCCGGGCCGCGGCTACGGGCTGAACGGCGAGGGGTACATCCGGCTTTCGGTCACGACACCGGACGACCAGGTGGAAGAGGGGATGCGGCGCATGGAGGCGTGGAAGGCGTTCTAGCGGGCCGGGGATTCGCGACAAGGCGATGGTGATGCCCGGCCGCGAGAGCGCCGGTGATGTGGCGTCGGATATACTCCGCGCGTGAAAGCGGAAATCATCGCTATCGGCACCGAGATCCTGCTCGGCGAGATTATCGACACCAACAGCGCGCACATCGCTCAGCAGCTCCCCGAGCTGGGCATCGACCTCTACTACAAGTCCGTCGTGGGCGACAACCTGGGCCGCATCAAGGAGACCTTCCAGCGCGCCTGGGACCGCTCGGACTTGATCATCTGCACGGGCGGGCTCGGCCCAACGGACGATGACATGACGCGCGAGGGCATCGCGGCGCTTGTCGGCGAGGAGCCGTACGTCGACCCCGGGCTGGAACAGCGGCTGCGGTCGTTCTTTTCGATGCGCGGGTACGCCATGCCGGAATCGAACATCAAGCAGGCGTGGCTGATCCCGAGTTGCCGGGCGCTCGAAAACCCGCGCGGTACGGCGCCCGGCTGGTGGGTCGAGAAAGAGGGCCGGATCATCGTCGCCATGCCGGGTGTCCCGCCCGAGATGGAGTACATGTGGGCCACGCACGTGCGTCCGGAGCTGGAGCGCCGGAGCGATGGCGAAGTGCTGGTAACGCGGACGATCAAGACGCTGGGCATCGGCGAAGGGACAGTCGATGAGATGGCGCGGCCGCTCTACAGCACGCCGGGCATCGGCATCGGGACGTATGCGCGGGCCGACGGCGTGCACCTCCGCATCGGCGCGAAGGCACCCACGCGGGAGGAAGCGTGGCACCGGATCGTGCCGGTCGAGCAGGAGCTGGAGCGCATCTTCGGGACGGCGATCTGGGGCAAGGACGACGACACCCTCGAAGGGCACATCCGCACGCTGTTCGACGACCGCGGGCAGACGCTGAGCGTGATGGAGTCGTGCACGGGCGGGCTCCTCGCCAGCACACTGACCGACGTTTCCGGCGCGGCGGACTACTTCAAGGGCGGCATCGTGACGTACTGGACCGACTTCAAGATCGAGTTCGGCGTGGACCCCGACATCATCCGCGAGTACGGCGTGATTTCGCCCGAGACGGCGCGCGCGATGGCGGAGACGGTGCGCACGAAGCTCGGGACCGACTACGGCCTGGGCATCACCGGCGTGGCCGGGCCCGACCCGCAGGAGGACAAGCCGGTGGGGACGGTGCACATCGCGGTGGCGGGCCCCGACGGCGCAACGGGCGTCATGAGCTCGAGCTTCAACTCGGGGCGGGCGGCCGTGAAGCGCCGGGCCGTGACCTCGGCGATGCTGCTGCTGCGCCGGACGCTGCTCTCCGAGCCGGCCGAATCGCTCTACCGCTAGGAAGCCGGCCTCAGACGCTAGATGGAGTAACGGTCGCTCGGGGCTTCCCCGAGGACGACCGGCAGGATTGCCGCCGCGTCTGCAATCGTGGTTACGCGGTGGACGCGTTCGCCGGTGAGCCAGCGATTCCGGCCCCAGTCGACGAGGAAGACGGCGGGCAGGAGCTCGGCGAGCCATTCGGCGGTGTGTGGGTCATCCTCGAAGTGGGCAGCAGCGCCAAGCTCGGCCACTTTGCGCGCTTTGAACTGGGCCGGCGTTTCGTGCCAGTCGCCGCGGAGGTGGATTTCGGGGACGGAGCCGAACCACCGGCGAAACCAGTTCTCCGTGAGCGGCCGGGCTGCTTCGCCGCGCGCCGAGAGCACCTTGCAGTCGTAGCGGGCGGCCAGGTCGCGAAAGGCCACGGGGGCGCCGGGCATCGGGCGGCGGAACGCGTAGCGCCAACGCTCCGTGCGCCAGAGGACGTTCTTGCGGCCGGGGGTGTCACGGCGCTTGTTGCGGCCGCTGCCCGGGTTAATGCCGAAAGGTGGGCGGCAGAGCACGCCATCGAGGTCGAAGGTGAGGACGAGCCGGTCGGGCATTGGGCAATGCTAGCCGCTGGCCTGTAGGCAATCGACCCGCGAGTGTTTGCGACGAATGGATCTCCTGCAGGGCTCCGGGCTGCTGGGCGCCGCATTCGTCGCGGGCGCCATCAATGCGGTGGCCGGCGGGGGATCGCTCATCAGCTTCCCCGCGTTGCTGGCCGCCGGCTATCCCTCGAAGGCGGCGAACGTTACGAACAGTGTGGCGATCTGGCCGGGGTACATCAGCGGGAACGTGGCGTACCGGCGGGAGCTGGAGCCCCAACAGCGGCGGGTCATCGCGCTGGCAGCCCCGAGCATCCTCGGGGCGCTCGCGGGGTCGGTCATCCTGCTCTGGACGCCGGAGTCGGCGTTCGATGCGCTGGTCCCGTTCCTCATCCTGTTCGGGACGCTCCTCATGGCCTTCCAGGATCGGCTGGCGCTGTTCGCCGTGGACCACAAGCTGGGCGCGCGGGACGAGGGACACATTCCCGCGGTGCTGCTGGTGGCCGTGTTCGTGCTCGCGATATATGGCGCGTACTTCGGCGCGGGCCTCGGGATCATGACGCTGGCGGTGCTCGGCATCCTGTTGCCCGACGACATCCAGCATTCCAACGCCCTGAAAGGCGCGCTTTCGACGCTCATCAACGCCGTTGCGGTGGTGTACTTCGTGTTCTTCGGGCCGGTGCGCTGGGCGCCGGCGGTGGTGATGGCGGTTGGCGCCCTGGCGGGCGGCTACCTTGGCGTGGGTCTTGCACGGCGCCTGGGCCGCCGCTGGCTGCGGCTGGCCGTGATCGCTTACGGGCTCTTCGTGGCGATTGTGCTGTTCGTGCAGCTGGTGGCCTGAGCCGCCGTGCGCCATGCCGCAGGCTGCGTCATACTCTAGCGACCAATTTCGCGAGGAATCGCCCGTGCTCTTTTCGGTCCGCCTTGTGTCACACCAGCCCCCGGACATGAGCCCCGACGCGTGGCAGGCGGTGGTCGCCGACCAGCTGCGCGCCACCAAGGCTCACTACGACCAGGGGAAGATCCGGGCGATCTACCGGGAGACCGGGCTCGGCGTGCTGGCAATCTACGACGTGGCCGATGCGCGCGAGATGGACCAGCTGATCGCGGGGATGCCGATGTCGCGGTATTTCGCCGACGTGACCGTGCACGCGCTGTGGGACATGGCCCCGTCGCTGCAAAGCCTGTAGGGAGGGGCGGATATGCCGGAAGTACACGCCGACGACTTTCGCGCTGCTCTCGGTTCGTGGGCGGCAGGGGTAACCGTCGTTACGACGCGCCATGGGGACCTGGTCTACGGCATCACGGTGTCGAGCTTTTCATCGCTTTCCCTGGACCCGACGCTGATCCTGGTGTGCCTGGCCGACAGCAACCGGCTGCCGCGGATGATCGAGCAGTCGGGGAATTTCGCGGTGAGCATCCTGGCCGAAGGGCAGGAGCAGGTTTCGAACTGGTTCGCCGTCTCCGGGCGGGACCCCGTGCCCGCGTTCGAGGATTTCGGGACGATCGAGTGGCACACAGGGAGCCCGATCGTCGAGGGCTCGCTGGCGCACCTCGATTGCGAGCTCGAACGGGCGATCCCCGGGGGCGACCACACGATCGTTATCGGCCGGGTGCTCGGCGCGGCTTCGGACCCGGAGAAGAAGCCCCTGATTTACTACCGGCGGGGCTACCGCTCGCTGATTCTCGACTGACGCGATGGCGGTGAAGGTGATCATCGAACGGCGTGTGCTCCCGGGACAGGAGCGGCGCGCGCTCGAGCTCCTTCGCAAGCTGCGGGCACGGTGCCTCGAAGAGAACGGCTACATCTCCGGCGAAACGCTCCGGGACAGCGAGGACGCCCACAACATCGTGGTCATCAGCACGTGGTTCGGCCTGATGGACTGGCGGCGGTGGTACACCTCGGCCGATCGCCAGCAATTCCAGAGCCAGTTGCGGCCCCTGCTTTCGGCGCCGGAGCGCGTCCGCGTGCTGCTCGAAGGACTCTCGGAGCACCATTCCGGGGCGTAGCGGCCCCGGCTACCAGTGGACCCAGACGGGCATGCCAATGTGCGCGAAGGCGTACACCGCTTCGGCATCGGGCGTGCGGATGCAGCCGTTCGACACGTAGCCGGTCGAGGGGTCCACGACGTTCCCATGCTCATCCTTCAGAAACGAGTGGAACCCGTTCGCGAGGCCGGGGTCGAAGCCGACCCAGTCGCTGATGTAGGTGTCGTAGGGAGCGTCATAGGTGAGCGCCTTGTTCATGCTGTAGACGTGGAAGAGGCCCGTCGCGGTCGACTCCCAGACGCCGGTATCGACTTCGCGGCCGACGGCGATGGGACTGATGGTCTGGATGGCGTTCGTGCCGTCCATGAGCGAGACGGTGAGCGAGGTGACGTTGACATCGATCCAACGGCCCTGGGTTGGTGGCCCCACCTCGCGCGGCGGTGGCGTGGCGGCCGTCGCCGGGGGCGGCGTGGGGCTGGGCGTTGGCGTTGGTGTGACGGTGGGCGTGGGCGTCGCGGTCGGGGGCGGGGGGGTGGCGGTGGGAGTGGCCGTCTCGGTCACGTAGGCGAGATCGCCCGATTCGGCCGGGGCTTCGGAACCGCCGCAGGCGGCGAGCGCCAGCAGGGCCAGTGCGAACAGCACACAGAAAGCCAGCCGCACCGTCCCGCGCACCACGGGGCAATGGTAGCCGCTCGCGGGAGTGCCGCAATCGGTCGTTCGCCGGATTCTCGGCGGCGGGGCGCGGACTTTGCGCAATCGTTCACGAACGGGGTAGTATCACGTCCCGGAGGGTACCGGTTCGTGTCACCTGCGCTCGCCTTTCTCGGCATCTCGATCCTCGGCACCTGGGGCCTCGCATCGATCGGGCTCATCGCCGGCGGCATCATCCTCATCTTCTTCCCCGGCAATGCGGATACCACGTCCGACGCGACCGTCGGCGGCATCGTCCTGCTGGTTTCGGGCGTCATCTCGCTCGGCCTGATGCAAATGACGATCGCGCCGCTGCTCGGGCTCGACCCGCCGCTGCCGATCAAGCCGAACAAGTGGACGGCGAAGGAGAAGCTGACGCGCTGGACGAACGCCGGCGCTGTGCGCGACTTCCCGGATGGGCTGCCAAAGGAGATTCGCCTGCTGAGCCGCCGCATCCTGGTCATCCGGCAGGGCGACGAAGTCTACGCGATGAACGCGCTGTGCTCGCACGCGCGGCTGCCAATTGGCGGCTTCCCGGGGTCGCCGATTAAGCCGTACGAGGTGCGCGACGATTGCGTGATGTGCCCGTTCCATGGTGCGCGCTTCGAGGTGGCCACGGGGCGCTGCGTACGCCAGCCGTTCGATAGCCAGTTCAACAACGAGCACCCGTTCCTCGGGCGGCTGCAGTCGAAGCTCTTCTTCTTCAACAAGAAGGCGTACGACATGGAGACGTTCCCGACACGCGTCGACGGCGGCGACGTCTATATCGCGCTGCCGAAGTAGCGCCGGCTTCCGCGAGATTCTTGCATCGGGCATGCTGCAGGGCATGCCCGATTCGCTTCTCCAGTGGCGCGAGGAGTTCCCGATCCTCGCGAGGAAAACCTACCTGATCAACAACTCCCTCGGCGCGATGCCGCGTTCGGTTCCGGATTCGCTGACCGAATACACGAACCTCTGGGCGACCGAGGGCGTGGTCGCGTGGGACACGTGGCTGCCGGAAGTGGCGAACGTGGCGGCGATCCTCGAGGACATCATCGCGGCGCCACGCGGCACGATGACCATGTGCCAGAACGTGACGAACGCGATCGCGGCGATCCTGTCGTGCATGGAGTACGAGCCGCCGCAGAACCGGATCGTCCACTGCGCCGGGGAGTTCCCGACGGTCGAATACCTGCTGGACGCGCAGCGGCGGGTGGGGGCGGAGGTGGTCCGCGTCGGGCATGACCCGCTCGTTTTCCCGCACGATGAGCTGCTCGCCGCCATC
>JBLNCO010000068.1:0-3726 GCA_050260715.1 Hyphomicrobiales bacterium
CGCCGCTTCCCTGATCGGACGCCGAACGGCCAGTAACCGGCGCGGCCTCGCCTCCGGCGCTATGCTGGCCTCAGCCCATCTGCCGTGAGCCCTCCCTGGACGCGCCACGCAACCTCCAGACCCGGGTCCTCTCCGTCGACCGCGCCCAACCGGACGCGGGCGTCATCGCGCGCGCCGCGGAGGTGCTTCGGGGCGGCGGGCTCGTCGCCTTCCCCACCGAGACGGTGTACGGGCTGGGCGCCAACGCGTTCAATGACGCGGCCGTGCGCCGCATCTTCGCGGCGAAAGAACGCGCCGCGAACGACCCCCTTATCGTCCACCTCGCCACCGGCGGCGACCTCGGCCGCGTGGCCCGTCACGTGCCGCCCATCGCCGCGACGCTCGCGGCGCGATTCTGGCCGGGCGGCCTGACGCTGGTGCTGCCGAAGCAACCCACGGTGCCTGGCTCGGCGACGGCCGGGCTCGATACCGTCGCGGTGCGCGTCCCGGCGCACCCGGTCGCCCATGCGCTCATCGCAGCGGCCGGTGTGCCGGTCGCCGCGCCGAGCGCGAATCGCTTCACGCGCACGAGCGCCACGACCGCGGCTCACGTGCTCGCCGACCTCGGCGGCCGCATCGAGCTCGTGCTTGATGGCGGCCCGGCCGACGTCGGGCTCGAATCGACCGTGGTGGCCGTGCGCGAGGATGGCCTGACCGTGCTCCGGCCAGGCGCGGTGCCCGTGGAGGCGCTCGAAGCCGCGCTCCGCGAGCAGCATCCCGGGGCGGCCGTCCAGCTTGCTCGCCGCGGCGACCCCGTGGTGGCGCCCGGCATGCTCGACAAGCACTACGCGCCCCGCGCCCGGCTGGTGTACGTGCGTGGCCCCCGCGAAGCCGCAGTGGCGCTCCTTGCGGCCCGCCTGCGGCAGGCGGCGGACGGCGGCCGCGTGGGCGTCCTGCTGTTCGACGCGGACCGCCCGGCGCTCGACATCCCGGCCGAAGCCGTCACCTTCGCGCTTGGCGACGAAGCCGCGCTCGACGAGGTGGCGCATCGCCTGTCCGCGGGCCTTCGGGCGCTCGACGAGGCGGGCGCGGAGGTCATCTTCGCGCGCCAGCCGGCTGGGGGCGGGCTCGCCGCTGCCATCGACGACCGCCTGCGCCGTGCGGCGACGGAAATCGCCGGCGTGGAGTGACACGTCCGGATTCGCGCTGCGCCCCGGCCGTCCTACCGTCGCGGCATGTCCACGTCCAACGCGTCACCTGCCGTCGCCGCCGCTCCCGACCCCAACGGATGGTGCCCGCACCCGCCCGAAGAGCGCCAGCACGTCTTCGCCGCCGCGCGCACGCCGCTGCCCGATAGGCTGCTCTGCGGCCTGTGCGGGGAGCTCCTGTTCGTACCGTGGAGAGCGCGGGTCAGTGGCTGACCGGCAACGTCCGGTGCTCGACCATCGTGCAGCGGTTGTGCGTGGCGACGAGGCCCGCCGCGCGCGCCCTCTCGATGCCCGCCTGGTTCCGGATGCCAAGCTGTAGCCAGACCGCGTCCGCGCCGATGGCGATCGCGTCGTCGATCACCGGGTCGGTGTTTTCCGCGCGGACGAAGACATCGACCAGGTCGACGTGCTCAGGGATGTCGCGGAGGCTCGCGTAGGCCCGTTCGCCCAGCACCTCGTCGGCCGGGAACTGCCCGCGATGCACCGGGATGATCCGGTAGCCGGCGTCCTGGAGGTAGGCGGCGATGCTGTACGCGGGCCGGTAGGTGCGGCTGTCGAGCCCCACCACCGCGATCGTCTTCGCATCCCGCAATGCCCTAAGCGCGTCGTCCACCTGCCCGTCCTTTCCGCGATGCCCCGGCCGGGACGCCTGGCGCGTCGTCCGCGGGGGTGTCCTGTTCGGCCGGCTGCAGGCGCTGGATCGGCTCGCCCGTTTCCGTATCGATCTCCACGAGCTCCCACCCCTCCGGGAGCTCCACGCGGCTCCCGGTGAGCGCCGCGATGGCGTTGCCCACCGCCAGCGTGCGGTCCATGCCATCGGTCTGGCCGTAGGCGGGCACCGGCACCTGCGCGAGCGTCAGCCGCTTGCCGCTCGTCTTCACCAGCGTGAGCGAGAACTGGCGCAGGTCGTCGCTTTCGCCCTGCCAGCGGTCCGGCTCCTCGCCTTCGACGCCGATTTCGAGGTGGTCGATCTTCGAGAAGGGCACGAGTTCCTTCGTGCCGATGCCCATGCCGAGGTACCCCTGCTGCCACGTGGCCGAACCCTTCGTCGCGTCGACCACGACATCGGCGCCCGCGATGGAACCGACGAGCGACATAACGGAAATCGGCACGAGGAAGAGCAGCACCACCAGCCCGAGGACCATGACCCACAGCGGCGCCGAGCCCTGCGAGTTGATCATCCACGCCCCGCCGGCGAGCGAGAGCAGCAGCCCGATGATGGGCAGGATGACGAGCCCCCGCGCGGCTTTGATCTCGATCTTGTTCGGGCCGATGACCGCCATCGAGCGATGGAGGAGCACTTCGCGGCGGCCGTCGCGGCGCGTGCTGGTGACGTGTGGGGGCAGTTCGAATTCGGCCACGGTTCAAGGGTACAGGGCTTGCGGCCCGTGCCGATAGCGTAGCCAGGCTCGCTCGGTACCGATGACGGCGCAGCGCGCCGCAGCGTACCCTTATTGTCGAGGAACCGGCCCGCTGGCGCAGCGCCAGGAGGAGCCCCGTGCCCGCGTCCGCTCGCCCGCCCATCGTTGGCCAGTACGAACTGCTGCAGGACTTCGAAGCCCCGGCTGCCAGCATCCGCGTCTTCCGCGTCGCGGCAGGCGGCGAAGGTGTCGAGCCGCACATCCACCGCCGCAGCACGCAGTTCTACGTCGCGCTCGAAGGGCGCGTCGTCATCGAAAAGGACGGCATCGAAACGAGACTCGAGCCGTTCGAGGTGCTTTCGGTGCCGCCCGGCAGCATGCACGCCGCACGCGCGGCCGGCGGCGAGGCGATCGTCCTGAACATCTCGGTGCCTCCGCTCGCGCCCGACGACCAGGTCGCGGTCGAGTCCGATTTCGATAGCCCGGACCTTCGCCTGCCGGGCCACGAATCGGACCTCGAGGACTAGGGAGCCGCCCTCCGCCGCGCGGCGCGGGCAATCGCCTACACGTTCTCGATGTTCGACTTCACCATCGTGAGGAGCTCGGGTGTGGGCTCGAGGCCGTGCGTCTTCGCGTGTTCGGCGGCGAGCTTCAGCAGCTCCTCCTCGTTCTCCGCCCTGATGACGTGTCCGCAGCCCGAAGCCGGGTTGACCTTCGCGCAGTCGATGAGCTTTACCATGTGCGGCCCTCCATGAGCCAGGTGATACCTCCAGCTTACTGCCGCGCGAAGCCGGTTTCGCGGCTACGATGGCGGCATGGCCAAACGGCGCCGCCGCGCGAAGGCCCCCGAACCGGAGAGCACGCTGGACCGCGTGCTCGCGCGCGCCGGCCGCGGCGGCGTCTTCCTCGTGCTGGGCATCGTGTTCGCGGTCATTGCGGTCATCCTGCGCCTCTTGAGCTAGCCCGCAGCGCTGCGAGCTCCGCGATTTCCGCCGTATGCGCGTGGTGGTGCGAGACGATGCGCCGGAACGCCTTCCGCAGCGTCCACTCCTCCGGCGCCGTTCGGCCGGGCCGCACCGGGTACCACGATCGCTCGCCCGCGGCGGCCGCCTCCCGCAGCGCAGCGACGGTCCGCGCGAGCTCCGATTCTGGCTCGCCGACACGTTCGAAGATGCCCG
>JBLNCO010000069.1:0-3627 GCA_050260715.1 Hyphomicrobiales bacterium
TCCTGGGGGGCGACGGGGCACCCGTGGAGTGTTACCGGGTGTACACACCGCCGACGCCCGGGGCGGGCGCCGGGTTCTGGGGCGCCCTCCACTTAATCCTGCCTAGAAAGCGAGAAGGACCGGTGACCGCGTATATCATCCGCCGGGTCCTCACCATCATCCCCCTGCTCTGGGGGGTTGCGACCATCACCTTCTTCCTTATGCACGCCGTCCCCGGGGGCCCATTCGATTTCGACAAGCCGCTGCCGCCCGCGACTCGGGCCGCGCTCGAACGGAAGTACCACCTCGACGAATCCCTGGGGCAGCAGTACCTCTCGTTCATGAGCGACCTGGTGACAGGCGACCTCGGGCAGTCGTTCCGGCAGGACCGCCCGGTGACGAACATCATCGAGGAGCGGGCCCCGACCACCATTCAGCTCGGACTCTGCGCGTTTGGGTTCGCGCTCGTCGTCGGGCTCACTCTCGGCATCCTCTCGGCGGTCTACCAGAACGGCCCGATGGACTACCTGAGCGTGTTCATTGCGACGGTTGGGGTATCGGTCCCGAACTTCGTCGTGGCGGTGTTCCTGATACTGCTGTTTTCGCTGCAGTTAGGCTGGTTCGACGTGCTCGGATGGGAGCTCGGCAACCCGCGAAAGATGGTGCTGCCGATCGTCGCGCTCGGCCTCCTGCCGCTGGCCTTCATCGCCCGCGTCACGCGCGCGGCGATGCTCGAAGTGCTGCGCCAGGACTACATCCGCACGGCGCGTGCCAAGGGGCTCAATGAGCTGCGCGTGGTGCTTCGCCATGCGATGCGCAACGGGCTCATCCCGGTGCTCACCGTCGCGGGGCCGATCCTCGCCGGCCTGGTCACCGGGTCGTTTATCATCGAGCGAACGTTCGCCATCCAGGGCATCGGTACCGCGTTCGTCGAGGCAGTCCAGGTGCGCGACTACGGGGTGATCATGGGTACCACCCTGCTGTTCGCCTTCGTTATCGCCGTGATGAACCTCATCGTCGACGTGACCTACGGGATCGTCGACCCGCGCATCAGGTACTGACCATGGCGACGCAGCACCCGGCTATCGTTATCGAAACACCCGAATTCGTCTTACACACCAAGCAGCGTGGCCTCTGGTCGCAGGCGTGGCAGCGGCTCATCCGCAACCGGCTCGCCGTCGTGGCAGGGGTGTTGCTCCTGGTAGTCATCGCGATGGCAACGCTCACGTCCGTCTCGGACACATTCGAGCGCTACGACCCGCACGTGCAGCAGTACGAACAGATCCAGTCCGGGCCGAACTCGAAGCACTTCCTGGGCACCGACAACCTCGGCCGCGACATCTGGTCGCGTATGTGGGAAGGGATGCGCATCTCGCTGAAGATCGGCATTGGCACGCAGGTCATCGTCCTCATCATCGGCATCGCGGTGGGGGCCGGCGCGGCCCTTGGCGGCAAGTGGACCGACAACATCCTTATGCGGTTCACGGACCTGATGTTCGCGTTCCCCGACTTGCTGGCCATCATCATCATGCGCGCGGTCCTCAGCGAACGTGACTGGCCGATCATCGGCACCGGCGACCCGCAGATTCCCGGGTTCCCGGGGCTGCTGCTCCAGGTGATCTTCGCGATCTCGCTCGTCGCCTGGGTAACCACCGCCCGGCTGGTGCGAGGCCAGATGCTTTCGCTCAAGGAGAGCGACTACGTGATGGCGGCGCGGGCTCTCGGCGCCTCGACCCCGCGGATCGTGTTCACGCACATGCTGCCGAACACGCTCGGGCCGGTCATCGTCGCGGTGACGTTCGGCATCCCGCTCGCGATCTTCGCGGAAGCGGTGCTCGGCTTCATCGGGTTCGGGCTGCCGCCCCCAACCGCGAGCCTCGGCACCCTCGTGAACGACGGCTTCCTCTACTACCGCGTCAACGAGTGGATGATCCTCGTCCCGTCGGTGGCCATTGCCGTGCTGATGCTCTGCTTCACGTTCCTTGGCGACGGCCTGCGCGACGCGCTCGATCCGCGCACGCGGCGCTAACTGCATGGCAGTTATGTCATGCAGTTCGTTTGCCGCTAAGCGCCGCGCCTTGGTACGCTAAGCCGGCTGGGGACGTAGCTCAGTTGGGAGAGCATCACACTGGCAGTGTGAGGGTCAGGGGTTCGAATCCCCTCGTCTCCACCACCCGGAACAGTCCACGAAGGCGGCCCAAAATGGGCCGCCTTTGTCGTTGCCCCCGCTAGATCGTGAACGCGGTGACGATGAGCAACACGACGACCGCGATGATGCCAAGGACGATCGGAACCAGGTCGCCGCTGTCGGCGTATCCGCCCACTTCGAGCCTCCTGAGGATGGTTCGGGCAAAAGTGTACGCCGGTACGGAGGGCCGTGCGCTACACCAGGAGCAGCGCGTCCTGCACGGACCCTCGCAGCGAGAACGGCCCCGCGTGCTCGATGCGCACGTCGACCAGCGCGCCGGTGCGGGCCGGGGCATCGAGGTGCACGAGCTTCCCGGTCCGCGTTCGGCCGAACGGCTGGCCGTTGCGCACCCCTTCGATGAGCACCTGCTGTGTGGTGCCCACATAGCGGTCGTTGATCTCCTGCGAGATGCGCGCTTCGACCGCCTCGACGCGGTGCAGGCGCTCCGACTTCACATCCGCGGGTACATCGTCGGGCATTTTCCGCCAGGCGATGGTCCCGGGCCGCGGCGAGTACGCCGCCACGTGCACTTTGTCGAAGCGGAGCTCTTCGAGGATGTCGAGGGTCCCCTGGAAATCGGCCTCGGTTTCGCCCGGGTAGCCAACGATGATGTCCGTCGTGATGCCGGCATCGGGCATGAGCTCACGCAGTTCGCGGATCTTGTCGCGGTACTCGTCCTTCGTGTAGCCGCGCCGCATGGATTCGAGCACGGCGTCGCTGCCGGCCTGGATGGGGAGCGAGAAACACTCCATCACCTTCGGCAGCCCGGCGACCGCTTCGAGGATGCGATGCGTCATGTCCTTCGGATACGAGGTGAGGAAGCGGATGCGCTCGAGCCGTTCGAGCGCGGAGAGTTCGCGCATCAGGTCGCCGAGGTCCGGCTGGCCGGGCAGGTCGTGGCCGTACGCCTCGACGGTCTGGCCAAGCAGCGTCACTTCGCGCACGCCCTGCGCCGTGAGGTACGCGACCTCGCGCACGATTTCTTTCACCGGGCGGCTCTTCTCGCGGCCGCGGCGGTAGGGGACGATGCAGTAGGTGCAGAACTTGTTGCAGCCGTGCACCACGGGCACGAAGGCGCATGGCCCCTCGGGGATGGCGTAGGTGGTGGGCCAGAATTCGCCGCCGAGGTCCTCGGCCGGGCCTTCGACCAGCTCCATGATGGGCTCGAACTGCTGCGGCCGCGCGAACACGTCGACCTGCGGGAAGCGCTTCTCGAGGTCGGCCGTCTTCAGCCCAACCATGCAGCCCATGACCGCGACCTTCAAGTCCGGGCGTTCCTTCTTCAAATCACGCACGCGGCCCAGCTTCGAATAGGCGCGGTCCTCGGCGTGCTGACGGACGCTGCAGGTGTTCAGCACCACGATGTCCGCCCGCTCCATGCGGTCGACGGCGCGCATGCCGAGCCGATCGAAGCCCGCGGCGAGCTTCTCGCTGTCGGCCTTGTTCATCTGGCAGCCGAC
>JBLNCO010000070.1:0-14793 GCA_050260715.1 Hyphomicrobiales bacterium
GGCGGGCGATGCCGGGGGTGGCTGCGGAGTCGCTCACACCCGCGAAGCTGCGCCGCATGTGGCAGTGCGCGATGGAGTACTGCGAGCGCGAGGAGATAGACCCCGAACGGGCGCGGCTCGACGTGGTGAGCATCGACCTCGGGCGCGGAGGGCGCGTGGAGGTGGTCGAGCACTTCCGGGGCGTCGAGGTGCCGGAGTAGGAGTGGCCCAATGCGCCTCGCGAAACATGGCGGGAACAATCCGGGCGTATGGTCGCGGTGATGGACGGGCTGTTCATTCGCGATGCGACCGCCACCGACCTGCCGCGTCTCACCGAGATCTACAACCATTACATCCTGCACACGGCGATCACGTTCGATATCGAACCGTTGACGGTCGAGCAGCGGCGGGAGTGGTTCTCGCACTACGCCACGGAGGGGCCGCACCGCCTGTTCGTCGCCGAGGCGGATGGGGTCGTACTCGGGTCGGCGTGGAGCAGCGAGTTTCGCCCCAAGCGCGCCTACGACAGCACGGTCGAAACGAGCATCTACTGTGCGCCCGAAGCGACCGGCAAGGGACTCGGCAGGCGGCTCTACGCGGCGCTGTTCGCGGCGCTCGCGACGCAGCCCCAGCTGAACCGGGCGGTGGCGGCGATCACCGTGCCGAACGACGCCTCCATTCGCCTGCACGAGCTGTTCGGGTTTAAACACGTGGGCGTGCTTTCGGAAGTGGGCTACAAGTTCGGGCGGTACTGGGACGTGGCCTGGCTGGAAAAGGACCTGCGCGCCGCACCGCCGGGCGAGTAATCGACAATCGCCCATCGGCATTCGAAAATTGGGCCATGCCGATCTACGAGTTCAAATGCGCCGACTGTGGGCGCGTCACCAGCAAGTTCACGCGAAAAATCGATACCGGGCTCAAGGTCGACTGCGAGCACTGCGGAAGCGCTTCGACGTCGCGGATGATGTCGAAGTTCGGGCGGACCTACAGCCGGGCGGACATCCTCGAGAAGTACGGCGACCCCTCGGAGGGCCGCGGCGGGCCGGACGACTACCGCGACCCGCGCCAGATTGGCGGGTGGGTCGAGAAGAAGTTCGAGGAGTACGGGATGGACCTCCCCGACGAAGCGCGCCAGATGATCGATGCGGCCCGCGAGGGCGAGTTCCCCGAGCCGGTGAAGGACCTGTAGTGACGGGCGATCGCGGGGCGTGGTTGGGGGCGCCGGGTGCCTGACACGTCGCCGCTGGAACAGATTATTCCGCGAATCCTCGAGAACTTCGCCGAGAAGAATGCGGCACGGGAGCAGGCATTGGCCGCGAGCCGCAGCGTCATCCGGCTGAGCGCGAACGCCATCCGGGCGGTGCACCGCGGCGAGTTCGAGCGCGCAGCCGGGCTGCTGGATGAGGCGAGGGAGATCCGCGATAAGGCCGTGGCCGCGCTCGAGGGGCACGGCGACATCTACTACGCGGGCTTCCTCCACGACGCGCAGAAGGAGTACGCCGAAGCGCGCACGACCCTCGCGCTGCTTTCGGGCGGGGCGATACCGGAGCCGGAGGCGCTGGGCGTCGAGTACCCGGCGTACCTGAATGGCATCGCCGAGGCGGTTGGCGAGATGCGCCGCATGCTGCTCGACCGCCTTCGCCGCGGCGCCTACGACGGCTGCGAGGAGATCCTGCAGGCGATGGACGACATCTACGCGGTGCTCGTGACCATCGACTTCCCCGACGCGATGACCGGCGGCCTGCGCCGCACAACCGACCAGACGCGCGGGATTCTGGAAAAGACACGCGGCGACCTGACGATGGCGATGCTCCAGCGCGAGGTCATCGGAGCGCTGGAGCGCGAGCGCCAGTAGCCGCGGGGAGGCTGTTTCGATGACTGATCTCCGGCGAGTACCGGGATTGCCGGTGCACCCGCACCCCGAGGCCGCCCCGGACGCCGCGTTGCGCGTCGAAGGGCTGGTCGAGCGGCCACAGATGCTCTCGCTCGACGCGCTCCGGGCGCTGCCCCAGCGGCCGTTCGATGCCGATTTCGTCTGTCTCGAACGGTGGGTGGCGCCCGACCAGCACTGGCGCGGGGTCGCCCTCAGCGATGTGCTCGAACTGGCCGGCATCCGCGACGAAGCGCGCTGGGTACAGGCGTCGAGCGGGGAGTTCAGCATCCCGCTCGCGCTGGAGGATGCGCGCCGGGCCCTGCTCGCGCTCGAACTCGACGGCGAACCGCTGCCGGTCGCGCACGGCGCGCCCGTACGGCTGGTGGTGCCGGGCGGCGAATGCTTTACGAGCGTGAAGTGGCTCGACCGGATCGACGTTCGCGCCGAACCGGCCGAGAACTCGGCGCGAACCATCGCGCTCGGGCGGCTCGAACGCGGACGGGCGGGCGAGCAGCGGTAGTTCGCGGCACGGCTACGGCGCGAGGAACTCGGAGGAGGCCCAGCCTTCGCGGCCATCGGGCGTGGTCACGGCGCGCCAGGCGATGCCACCCGCCTCGCGCGATTCGCCGCGGTCGCCCAGGAGCACGCGATCGGCGTAGCAGCCGAGGACGGCGGCATCGGTGCCCGGCTCCGCCCGCACATTCAGGCAGTCGCCGGCGCCGGAGACGCGGAGGAATGTTCCGAGCTCGACAGCGACGGGCACCGGGCCACCTGCCTTGGCGGCGAGCTCGGGGAGGAACTCTGCGATCGGGGCAACCGTTCCGCGCTCGAAGTCGATGAGGGAGGGTAGGCCAGCGAAGAGGGAGTTGTCGCGAGGATCTTGTGGATAGTTTACCCGTCCGATGGCCAGGGTCGGCGAGATCCAGTCGGCGACGGTGACGCCGGTTATTCCGGCGCTGACCGACCATCGGTAGATGGCGCGGAAGTCATTGTTGCCAACGGGAAGGAAGCCGACGTACCCGGTATTCCCTACTCCCTCGGTGTCTCCCACCACGCGACCTGGAATTCCAGTCCGGCGGGCCCGTCGGCGAGCCAACGATGCGCGTTCCCTGGGCTCCAGCGACGGGGAGAGGAAGGGTGGCGAAAGTCGCGCCGCCGCCTGGAGCGCGGCTTCGGATCGTCCGGCCGTCGTCATCAAGTATCGCGAGGAGCGCGCGGCCCGTGCCGGTGTGTGCGTCGAAGATTTCGCGGCTGCCATAGGGGCCGGGGGGGTACGTGGATAGGCCCGGCGCGAAGCGAGACGATGTCGGAATTCGCGGAGTCATCCTCGCGGAAGAGCACATTGTCTCCGTCCACGGCAACAACGGTACCCCAACCACCGGCATCGACCGTGTGGAGCTGCATCAGACGTTCGGCAGCACGCGGTTCACGACCGCCTGCGTGAACTCCATCGTGCCCAGCGAGCCGCCGAGGTCGCCCGTCTTTTCGCCCGCCCCGATGGAGTCGCGGACGGCGTCGATGAGCCGTTTCGCCATGTCGTAGTGGCCACAGTATTCGAGCAGGTATCCGTACGCCTCGATCGCGCCCGAGGGGTTCGCGATGCCCTTGCCCGCGATGTCGGGCGCCGTCCCTCCGGCGGGGTCGAAGATGCCGATGCATGGCTGATGGCTGGGCGTGAACGCGTACGAGGCGCTCGCGCCGAGGCCAATCGAGCCGATGAGCCCGTAGACCGCGTCGCTCAGAAAGTCGCCGTACTCGTTGGGCGTGACGATGACGTCGAAGCGCTCGGGGTTGATGATGACCTTGGCGAGGAGCGAATCGAAGAGCTCGCGGTGGTGCTCGGTGTTCCGGTACTCCTTCGCGACCTCCGCGACGATGTCCTCGAACAGCCCGTCGGCCGCGCGCTGGATGGTGTACTTGCTCGTCGAAACGACGCTGTGGCGGTGGCGCTCAGCGAGGCGGAAGGCGAAGTGGGCGGCGTGCTCGACGGGCACACGTTCCATCACGCGGATGCTGACCGCCGACCACTGGCCGATGCGGCGGCCGGCGTCTTCGTACGTGCCACCCGTGGCGACGCGCACGACGTGGAGGTCGATGTTTCCCGTGTAGTTGTGGCTGACGCCGGGGTAGGTGCGGCAGGGGCGATGAATGACGGCGAGGTCGAGGGCATCGCGGAGCACCTGGTTGGGGCTGATGTCCTCGGTGACGGTCGGGTATTTCATCGCCGCGCCGAGCTCGCGAATCGCCTCGATCCCCTCGTCGAGCGCGGAGATGCCCCCGCGCCGGCGCTCCAGCGACCAGTCGACCGCCGGCCGGAACGAGACGGGGTTGCCGAGGGCGTCGTTCAGGGCGTGAATGGCATCGCGCAGCTCGGCGGCGATCCCGTCTCCGTTGAGCTCGACGACTTCTCGGGCCATGAAGCACCCCGGCGAGGTTTGTTACTAGCGTACGACGCGGGAGGGACGAGCGCTTGGCCCGAAGTGCGCAGTCCGGGTGGCCCGATGGTCCTACAGGGCGCACGGTGCGGGCCCACGCGGAGTAACCGCGGCGCCTGCCTCGAATCGAAGCAGGCGCCGTCTCATGGCCACGCGAAGCAGGGGCGAGCGCTACGCCGCGCGGGCGGCGAGTTCGGGATTGCCGCTCCTCGGCCGATGGCTCTCGCTATCGGAGCCTAGCCGGGCGACTGCGCGGGGGAGCTGTGGTCGTGGATGTGGGCTTCCTTGCCGTGTTGTGAGCTTTCCTGCTCCTGGTCGTAGTCGTGGCTATGGGTCAGGGCGTTGTGGTTGTGCTGGTGGGTGTGCCAGTACTCGCGGTGTTCGAAGCCGCCGCCGTCGCCGTGGTGGTGGGTGACGTGATAGTGGTCGTGCGAATGCATGGCGCCGTCATGCGTATGCTCGGGCTGTCGGCCGTGGCCTTCGGTTCGTTGTTGCGTCCCCGCCTCGGTCATGGGACACCTCCAGTTTCCTTCCGGGTTTCGACCACCTTATGGAGAGCACGGTCAACGCCGAGTCCCGGCCCGGCCGGGCGCGTTTCGGAAGCATTGCGCGCGTCTTGCGACTGCCACGAAGGGCGTTCGGCATCGAGGCGTTCGATAGTAGAAATCGCCCCCGCGTGAATATTTCGGCGAAGGGAAAGACCGTGCTGTGAAAAATTTCCCGTAAAGGGAAGTACTGATAGACTCCGCCACGCTTCGGCGCGTCATGGGGGCGGCCGCTGGTTCAGTGTGCCCAAAAGGTCGCCGCGCGCAGCCAATCTCAGTAGGGGGAAGACATGCTCCTGGCGCAGATCATGATCCCCGCGGCCTCTATCGCCGCGGTGCTCTTCGCGATCTGGCTCGCCAACGACGTCCTCAGGCGCGACAAGGGGACCGCGTCCATGCAGGAAGTCGCCGGCACGATCCTGGAAGGCGCGAACGCCTTCTTGAATCGCCAGTACCGCACCATCGGGACACTCGCGGTCATCACCGCGATTATCGTCGGCGTCATCGTCGGCATCTTTAAGGAGTCGGGCGAAACCGGCGTGCTCACGGGCATCGCCTTCATCGTCGGCTCGCTCGCTTCGGGCGTCTCCGGATACATCGGGATGTCCATCGCCGTCCGTGCGAACGGCCGGACGGCGGCGGCGGCCCAGAACAGCCTCGCCGACGCGATCAACGCATCGCTGCGCGGTGGTGCTGTCTCGGGCTTCCTGGTGGTTGCGCTGAGCCTCGCGGGCGTTTCGAGCATCTTCGCGGTTTACTCGAACATCCTCGGCCACACGATCCAGGAGACGCCGTTCCTCATCGTCGGCTTCGGCTTCGGCGCGAGCTTTGTCGCGCTCTTCGCGCAGCTGGGCGGCGGTATCTACACCAAGGCCGCCGACGTCGGCGCGGATCTCGTGGGCAAGGTCGAGGCGGGCATCCCCGAGGACGACCCGCGGAACGCGGCCGTCGTGGCCGACCTCGTGGGCGACAACGTCGGCGACTGCGCGGGCCGCGGCGCCGACCTGTTCGAATCGATGAGCGCGGAGAACATCGGCGCCATGATTCTCGGGGCGTCGATCTACATCGCGACCGGCGATGTGGAGTGGGTGCTCTTCCCGCTGGTGCTCCGCTCGTTCGGCGTGTTCGCGACCATCCTCGGGATGTTCACGGTGCCGTTCTGGTCGTCGCGCATCAAGGACCCGATGGGCGCCCTGAACGGTGCGTACTGGACGATCACCGTGCTCTGCGTCATCGGCCTCCTCATCGCGACAACCGCGATGCTTGGCGACGTGTGGTACTGGTTCTTCCTGTGCGGCATCGTCGGGATCATCGTTGGCATCGCCTTCGTGTACATCACGCAGTACTACACGGCGGGCTCCTGGCGCCCCGTCCAGGAGATCGCGCAGGCAAGCCGCACCGGTTCGGCGACGAACATGATCATCGGTACCGCCGTCGGCTTCGAGACGACGGCCGTCACCGCCATCACCGTTGGCGTCGGCCTCGTCGTGGCGTTCGTGCTCGGCCAGCAGGCCGACCTGACGAACGTGAGCGACATCTCGACGGGCGTGTTCGGTACAGCGGTCGCGACGATGGGCATGTTGATGTCGGCCGCCTACGTGCTGGCGATGGACACCTTTGGGCCCATCACCGACAACGCCGGCGGCATCACCGAGATGGCCGAGGGCACGAAGCCCGAAGCGCGTGAGATCACCGACGCCCTCGACGCGGTCGGCAACACCACCAAGGCCCTCACGAAGGGCTACGCGGTGGGCTCGGCGGCGCTGGCAGCCTTCCTCCTCTTCACGGCGTACCTCGACGAGGTGCGCGTCGAAATGTCGAAGATCGCGGCCGACGACGCCGAGCGGTACGTCGAGCTGCAGCAGGACAACAACCTCCTGCCGCCGGGCGACGACGTGAAGGCGGCCGTCATTCAGCAGGTCGCCGACTACTCGGCGGCGCTCGACGACCTGAAGAACCAGATCGACGACGAAGACCGGTTCGGCCAGGCGGATGTCGATAGCCTGCTCGTCGCCGACCGCAAGGAGACCGCGGCGATCCTCGAACGGAAGGTCGCGGACGGCGACGTGGACGCAGACCAGGCGGCGCCGTTCCTCGATACCGGGGCGCCGGTGCCGCTGCCGCGCATCATGCCGGTGAACATCGGCAAGGTCGACGTGTTCGTCGGCGCGTTGATCGGCGTGATGCTCGTGTTCCTCTTTAGCTCGCTGGCGATCCGGGCCGTTGGCCGGGCCGCAGGCGGCATCATCGAAGAGGTGCGGCGCCAGTTCCGCGAGAACCCGGGCATCATGACAGGCGAGGTGCGCCCCGACTACGCCCGCGCCGTCGACATCACCACGCGCTCGGCGCTGCGCGAGATGATCGCTCCCGGCCTGCTGGCGGTTGGCATGCCGGTCGTCGTGGGCCTCATCTTCCGGTACGCCTTCGGCGGCGACGGCAACGAAGGCTGGGCCTCCGTCGCGGGCCTACTCATGGTCGGCACGATCGGCGGTGTGCTCGTGGCGACCTACCTGAACAACTCCGGCGGCGCCTGGGACAACGCCAAGAAGTTCATCGAATCGGGTGGCCTGCGCGAGCCGGACGGCACGGTCGTCGGCAAGGGTACCGAGACGCACGCGGCGGCGGTCGTGGGCGACACGGTGGGCGACCCGTTCAAGGACACGGCGGGCCCGGCGCTCCACGTGCTCGTGAAGCTACTGAGCACGATCACCCTCGTGCTGGCGCCGCTGTTCATCTCGTAGCAGCCGGCGTTCGTCAATCAGCTATCGGGGCCCCGTCGCAGGACGGGGCCCCGTTCGTTGTCGGGAAGGGACCGCGAGCGGCCGCGGCGGTAGGATCTGGCGGCGGACCACACCCTGGAGGCAGTGATGAACCTGGCCAAGCAGCACCTGGACGTCGGGCTGTTCACGAACCAGCTCGAAGCGATGCTCGAGTTCTGGCAGCACGAGGTGGGGTTGCCGTTCGAGGAGATGCTGCCGCTGGGCGGCGGGGCGCGCCAGCACCGCCACGGGATGAACGGCTCGGTGCTGAAGGTGAACCACGCGCGCGACGGCGTCCCGGAGGCCGCGCCCGCGGGGTACCGGGAGCTGGTCATCGCGCAGGACGGGCCCGCCCGCGAGCTGCGCGACCCCGACGGGAACCGAGTTCGCCTTGTGCCGCCCGGCACGGATGGCGTGGTGGGCATCGGCGTGCGGATGGCCGTTCGCTCGCTGGACGCCGCGCGCCGCCACTACGGCACCGCGCTGGGCTGGGAGGAGCTCGGTGCGGGGACGTTCCGCTGCGGCGATACGCTCCTCTGGCTCGAAGAGGACCCCGCCGCGGCCGAGGCCGGGCCGATGCGCGCTGTCGGGTACCGCTACCTGACCGTGCAGGTCTGGGACGTCGACAAGGAGCACGCCGCGGCGCTCGAACGCGGCGCCCGGGAGGGCAGCGCCCCGGTCACGCTGGGGACGACGGCGCGGATCTCGTTCCTTCGCGACCCGGATGGCAACTGGCTCGAGGTGTCGCAGCGGGCATCGCTCACGGGGGCGCTGCCGGGGTAGCGGAATCGCAGGCGTGGCTATTCGCCGGCGGGCGAAAGATCTCCGCGACGCGAACTTCGAATCCGGGGAGCGCGTCCTCGCCGCGCAGGTTGGTATCGGCGCCGAGCAACGTCATCCGCCCATCGGGCCGCACCACGTGGATGGTCCGCGTTTCGGGGTAGAGGAGCCAGATCAGGGGGACCCCGGCTCGCAAGTACTCCTGCACCTTCACTTCGACTTCCTGGGCCGTGTCGTTCGGCGACACAACCTCGGCGACAAGGTCGGGCGGGGTCTCGAAGAATCGCCTGGCGAGCGCGTCGGCGGGGAGCCGTCCGGGCCGGAACACGACGAGGCCGGCTCGGCGCAGCCTGCCCGGCGACCACGGGAAGATGGTGAGCCCGATTTCGCCGCTGAGCACGTGGGTGGCGTCGTCTTTCCCCAGAAAGAGCCAGATGAGGCGAGCCAGTTGGCTCGCGAAGAGCTGCGAGAGTGCGCCTACATCCACCTCCACGAGGCGTCCATCGACAACCTCGTAGACGCCGCCGTCCTCCATGCGGAGCACGTCTTCGGGCGTGTACTCGGGTTCAGACTTCGGCGTCGCCGCCATCAGACAGGCAGTATACCGCGCCGATTTGGGCTACTGGTCGACCGCGCCGAGCGTGCGGAGGTAGTTCACGATGTGCCAGATCTGGTCTTCCGTCAGCTTGCCTTCCTTGCCCCAGGCGGGCATCGCGGTGCCGGGGACGCCGTCGTGGATGAACAGGTAGAGCTGCCCGTCGGGGTGCTGCGGCACGTGCACCGTGAGGTCGAGCGGGTACGGGTTCAGGTCGAGGCCCTCCGGTGGCACGCCCGTCTGGCCGTGGCAGGCGGCGCAGTTCTGCTGGTAGAGCTGGCGGCCGATGGAAACCGAGTTCTCGTCGGGGAAAATCGGGTTCGAGGGTAGTTTGCCGGTGGGCACGTGGCTGTGGACGCCGAACAGCAACAGCGCGCCGACGCCGAAGCCCGCAGCCGTCGCGCCGTTCGCGGCCCAGCCGACTTTCTTCCCGAGCGCCCAGAGCGGCCCCTTGAAAAGCGCGAACCCGAGCCCAACGAGCAGGGCGATAATGCCGCCGAACTGGTTCCACGAGAGGCCCGGCGCGGGGTTGTCCCAGGCGCCGCCGCGCTGGACGCCCGTCACCGCGCTGCCGGCCGGGCGCACCGCAAAGAACGCGGTGACGTCGTCCGCGTTTTCGCGCCGGATCTCCACCTCGACGCGCCACTGCCCTTCGAGCGTGAAGTAGGGCCCCCGCCCGAGGAACGCCGAATCGCCGCTCGGGGAGAGGGTCAGGTTCGAAGGCCCGACGGTCTGGTCGTCCTGGTACCGGAAGGTGAGGCGCACGCGCTGCACACCCTCCGGCGGCCGCTGGCCGGGGTTGAGGGTCACGCGGTAGGTGTTCACGCCGGTCCGATTGGGGTCGATCTGGAGTTGCACGGAAAGGCCGCCGGCGGTAGTGGTCTGGTCGAAGGCGCGAGCATCGGGTTCCTTCGCCACCGACTTCGCGACCGAAGTCTGCGTGAGCATCGCCGCGAGCACGAACACGCCGAGGCCGAGCAGGGCCTCGCTCGTGGACGTGACGATGAAGCGCCGCGGCTCGCCCGGGGCCTCTGCCATGAGCCGCGCCTTGCCCCAGCGGGCGTTGTACAGCGCCACGGCGAGCAGCACCATCATGAGCCCGAGCTTTGCGAGCAGCGTGAGGCCGTAGCGCGTGTCGGTGAGCTTGTCCCAGGTGTCGACTTCGATGAACGCGCTGAGAATGCCGGTGGCGATCAGGAAGAACACCATCACCGAGGCGAGCAGGCCGAAGCGCGGCATGAGCTCGCCGTAGTGGCCGCTGCGCCAGGCCATGCGCGCGGTCAGGGCAACGCCAATCACCGCGCCGATCCAGACGATCGCGGCCACGCCGTGGATCAGGTCGATGCCGGTGCCCCAGGCGCTTCCCGACCCGGCCGCCCCGTGGCTGGTGGCCGCGTAGGACCAGATGTACACGAGCATCGCGAACAACACGCCGCCGGCCGCACGTTTCGGCGCTTCGGCGACGAAGGTGGCGAGCACGTCGACCAGCAGCACGGCGCCGAGCCGCGCCATCCAGTACCCGCCCGCACGCGTGTTGAACAGGATGTCGCCGAACGACTCGTTCGTGTACACGTCGCGGATGAGTTGGAAATTGAGCGCGGTGGCGACGCTGAGGACGCAGGTGGCGAGAATCATGCTCCCGACCATCCCCTTGCGTACGCGGTCGTCGCGGGCAACGCCGAACAGGAGCAGAATCGCGGGCCCGACGGCCAGCAGCAGGCCGAAGAGCGACAGCGCGCGGACCGCCACGCCCTCCGGGAGGGGCGCCGGGTCGGGGTCGCTCCCGAGGCCGCTGACCGAGTTCGTCTGGTCGGGCACCGAACCATCGGGCTTGAGGATCGTGAACGGGAACGACCCGGAGATTCCGTGCCCGTCGACCGCGGAGACGTTCTCCCAGAGGACGTTGTAGATGCCCGGGTCGAGCGGCGGGAGCTGGCGGCGGAGCGTCAGGTGGTCCGGCGACAGGGTCGGCTGCGCGGGCAGCGGGACCGCCTTCCCGGTAGCGTCGAGCAGCTGGATCGTGCTGGCGCGGGCATCGACGGGTTCGCTGAAGACGAGCGTCACCTCGGCCGGGGCGCGCTGCAGGAACGCATTCTCGGCGGGCTCCGAGCGCACGAGCACCGCATGCGCGCTCGCCTCCCCGGTACTGCCAATGAACAGGCAGAGCACGGTGAGCACGATGGAGAGCGTGAGCGACCGTTTCATGTTTTCTTCTGGATGAGCAGGAAGGTTGTCCCGCTGCCAAGGGCGAGGCACCCGACCGCCACAGCGACGACGAGCACCCAGGACGTACCGCCGCCCGAGCCACCGATCGTCGTCGTGACCGGCGGCGCGACGCTTTCGGGGCCGCTTCCACCGGTGCCATCGTTCCCCGCGGGCGGCGGCGTCGCGATGTCCTCGCGGAGGTTTTCCTTGCCCGGCGACGCTGGGCCGTTGGGGTCTACGGTAAAGGTGGTCTGTCCGGTTGCCGGGTCGCCGTCTTCGGCGCTGAGCGTCTTCCACTTCACCGTGTATTGTCCCGCGGGCAGGCCCGATGGCAGCGCCACCGTCAGCACGGTGCGGTCGGCGTTATCGATGACGGCGGAGACGGTGGTCACCTCCTTGCCGGACGCGTCGAACACATCGATATCGTTCGCGTCCGCCTGGCGCGCCATCTCCTGGCTCATCTTCATTTCGACCTGTGTCGGGGGGGCCGTCAGGACCGCGCCATCACCGGGCACCACGCGCGCAGGTTCGGCGTGTGCGAATGCGTCGGACACCATGAGCAGCGGAGCGAAAATTGCAACAGCAACGGCTACGATCAGGGGACGCATCAAGGCCGAGTCTAGCCGCGGGTAAGGAACGCGACAAAGTTCCACACCGGAGACTTGCCCGGACGTTTCCCATCGCCGGCGTGTGCGGCACGACAGCGCGGCGGTCAGGCTGCCCGGCGAGCGCGGATGCCGATGGTCGCGCCGGTCCGCGAACGGCCAGTCCACGTTTCGATGCCGGTGAAGCCGTGGCGCTCGAGCGCAGCACGCATGTCAGCGACCCAGGCGTCGTGGGCGCCGCGGCGGCCGGCGGCCCAGCGGTGGGTGAGCGTCACGAGCTGCTCGCCCGGCCGGAGCACGCGGGCCACTTCGGCGAGGCTGGCATCGAGCGGGCTCCAGAGCTGGAGGCTGTTGACCGCGATCGCCGCGTCGAAGCTGGCGCCGGGCCAGGGGAGCGACGCGGCCGTCGTTTGCGTGAGCTCCACGCGGCCGGCGGCGATCGCCCGGCGGTTCCGCTTCGTGGCAGCGCGAACCATCTCCGCCGACGGGTCGACCCCGCAGACGTGGCCCTGCGCGAGCCGCCGCGCGAGCTTTTCCACGCCCACGCCGGGCCCGAACCCGATCGCGAGCACGCGAGCGTCCGGCGATGGGCCGAGGGCGCGGATGGCTGCGGCCTCCATATCGGCGTTCATGGCCGCCATGACGCTCGCCGCCAGCCGGCCTTTCAGCCCATCGAACGGTCCTGCCATCGGGTGCCTCCGGTGCCTGGCTTGCCGCCCGGCAGGCCAACCGTAAGAGTTGAAGCCAACATGAAGTCAATGGTGGGCGAACGAACCATTGGCGAGCTGGCCGCCGAGTTCGGGCTGGGGCCGTCGGTGCTGCGCCACTGGGAACAGGTTGGCCTCCTCGAACCGGACCGCCGCGTAAGCGGCCGCCGCCGCTACGGCCCGGACGCCACCGTCCGCATCGGCGCCATCCTGCTCTTCAAGAACGCCGGGTTCTCTTTGGACGAAACGCGCGAGCTCCTGGCCGCCGGCGGCTTCGAAGCACGGCGCGTGCTGCTCGAACGCAAGCTGGACGAACTTCGCGCCCGGATAGCGCAGGCGGAAGCGGCCAGCGAGGCTGTCCGCGAGGCGCTGCACTGCGACGCGCCGGACGTGCTCGCCTGCGAGCGGTTTCGTGCAGCGCTTCCGGGGCCGTCCCGGACGAACGGCTAGACGTTCATCGGGACGCCGGCGTTCTTGCGCGCCACGGCGTCCTTCTTCGCCTCTTCCTCGGCCTTCGCGGCTTCGGCGCGCTCCTTGCGGGTCATCGCCGGCATCACTTCCTTCGCGAAGAGCCGGAGCGAGTTGAGCACCTTCTCCTGCGGGATGGTCTCGCCCGTGTTGATGAGGAAGACCATGCGGTCGACGCCGACTTCCTCCCACCACTTGAGCTGCTTGATGCAGTCCTCGGGGTCGCCGATCGGGGTGCCTTCGCGAACCGGGCCGACGACATCGCCCGGGCGGTTGCGCAGGGGCGCGGCGCTGGAGTGCGCGTGGTAGGCGGGCGAGGGGTAGATGCCGCCGACGCCCACGAGGTGGGCCGCGCGCACGCCGAACTGCATCGCCGCCATGCCGCCGAGCATCTTCGCTTCGTTGTCGTCTTCGCCGCAGTACATGAAGGCGACACCGTTCACCTGTTCGTTTACGAACTCGCCCACGGGCTCGCAGGTGCGGATGGCCCGGCGGTAGTCCTTCACCATCTGCTGGTAGTCGAGCGGCGCACCGAGCGTGACGCCGAGCATGCCCATCCCGCGCTCACCCGCCTGCACGGCCGTCTCGGGCGACTGCACGGCAACCCAGAGCGGCGGGTGCGGCTTCTGGAGCGGCTTCGGGATGACGTTGCGCGGCGGCATCGAGAAGTACTTCCCGTCCCAAGAGAAGTTGTCGGTGGTCCACATCTTCACGACGGCGCGCGCACACTCGTCCCACATCTCCTTCGTGTGGTCGGGTTCGCAGCGGAAGGCCCCGAGCTCGGTCCATGTGGCCGACCGGCCGGTGCCGAATTCGAGGCGGCCATCGCTGAGGAGGTCGAGCGCGGCTGCGCGTTCGGCGACGCGGGCCGGGTGGTTCACCGGCGGGAGCATGAGGGCGATGCCGTGGCCGAAGCGGATCTGCTTCGTGCGGGCGGCACAGTACGAGAGGAACACTTCCGGGGCGGAGGAGTGCGAATACTCCTCGAGGAAGTGGTGTTCGACCTCCCAGACCTGGTCGAATCCCAGTTCGTCGGCCAGTACCACCTGTTCGACCGCCTGGCGATACACGCGGTGCTCGGACTCGTCGTCCCAGGGCTTGAGGACGGAGTGCTCGTAGAAGATGCCGAATTTCATGGGGCCACCTCTCTCCCGCGAACCATGGCCACTTCGGCGCGGCCTGTCAACATCCTAAGCCCGAGGCTAACAACCTGTGCTAGGATGCCGCCGCGCGGATTCGCGCCCGGAGGGTGCATTGCCTCGTCTCGTGATCGTGACGGACTCCAGCGCCGACCTCCCGCCGGAGGTCTCCGGCGGCGAGCGGGTGGTGGTGGTACCGGCGACATTCGGCTTCGAAGCGCACGCGATGCCCGATGGCGAGCTGTCGAGCGCCGCCTTCTACGAGCGCATGCAGAAGGAAGCGAAGCCCCCGCGGCCGTTCGGCGTACCGGAGGCCTCGTTTCGCCGGGCGTTCCAGGAAATTCTCGGCCGCGGCGATGAGCCGATGTGCATCGTCATGCCGTTCGACGTGAACCCGAGCTTTACGACGGCCAGCGCGGCCATGCTCTCGCTCGACGACGCCGACATCAAGGTGGTGAACCCGGGCGTCGCCTCGGCGGGGCTCTGCGCGCTGCTGATAACGCTGATCGACGGGCTCGAACGGGGCTGGGGGCGCAAGGAGGTGCTCGACGCCATCGACGGCCTCGCGCCGCAGTGCGACAGCCTGTTCGCGCCCGCGGACGTGGCGTGGCTGGAGCGAGCAGGCCGCCTGAAGCTGGTCGAGGAGAAGCTCGGCGAAGTCGAGGACGGGTCGCCCGTGGTGCGCGTGGGCACCCGCATCACC
>JBLNCO010000071.1:0-5573 GCA_050260715.1 Hyphomicrobiales bacterium
GAGCGCGCGGCCCGGGCCCGCGAGGTCCCGAGAGCGACCGTTTAGTTGAGGGGCTGGGTTACGTGTCGAAGCCGGGCGGCCGGGTGCTCGCCGCGAGGATTTCGGGCAGCGGACCGGCCGGGACGCTCACGAGCAACGCGCCCGGGTCGACCCAGAGCCGCACGGGGGTCTCGCCCGCGAAATCCCCGTCGAGCTGCAGGGGGATGCCGGCCGTTTCGATGACCACCTCCGCCGCCCGTTCGTGCATCACGCGGGAGTCGCCGATGACGTGCGAGGCCGCCAGCCGCGCCGAGAGCCGCGCGGTGTCGAGCGCGCTCTTCGGGCAGAGCGCCACGATGTCGAGCTGGCCGTCGTCGGCGAGCGCGCCGGGTGCGAACCGCACCAGGCCGCCGTACAGCCGGGTGTTGCTGATGACCATCACCGCCACGTCCTCGGAGCGCTGATCGCCGCCGGTGCGCCACGTGGTGGGCGTGGGGCGAAGGAATGGCACGGTGCGCAGCCCTTCGAGCATGTAGGCGATGTCCCCGAGCCGCCGCTTCAAGCCGGGCGAGACGCGGCGTGTGACCTCGGCGTCCCAGCCGAGGCTGGCCATGAGCAGGAAGCCGCTCCCGGTGTCGCTGCGGCCGAGGTCCACACGGACGGTCTGGCCCTCGAGGTGGGCGTCGATCGCCGCCCGGACGCCGGCCGGCAGGCCGGTCTCCTTCGCCCAGATGTTCACGGTGCCGGCGGGGACGGCCGCGAGCGCTGTGTGCGAGCCCGCCAGGCCGAGCGCGGCATCGCGCGCGGAGCCATCGCCGCCCACGGCGAACACGATGTCGTCGCCGCGCTCCGCTGCCTTCGCGGCGGCTTCCGTGGCCCCGGCGGCCGAATCGGGAATGGCCAGTTCGACCCGCAGGCTGGCCTTGCGCAGGTAGCGCGCGATGCGGTCCGGGTCGATGCGGCCGCGAACCCCGCGCGCCGCCGGGTTCACGAGCAGCGTGGCAGAGCGATATGGGGTGTACATTGCGGGGGTTTCCGCTCGAAACGTACCATAGCCCCAATTTCCAAACCTTTTCCCGCGGAGTCCCGGTTGATCACCATCAAGCATGTTGACCACATCAGCATGGCTGCGGCCGATTGGCGTGCCCAGTCCTCGCTTCTGCAGAAGCTCCTCGGCTTCAAGTTTCTCCACAACTGGGAACAGGCACCGGGCCAGGACTTCGTGGGCTGCGTCAGCCAGGTCCCCGGGACCGACATCGAGTTCGAGGTCATCCAGCCCGCGACGTCCGATAGCTTCGTGCAGAAGTTCCTCGACGAGCGGGGACCGGGCCTGCACCACATTACGATGGAAGTGCCGAGCATCGACGAGGCGGCCGCGGAGCTCGAACGGCTCGGCATCACGCCCTTCGGTGGCATCTCGTTCGATGGCGAATGGCGGCTCACCTACATCCACCCGAAGGACAGCGGCGGGATCCTGTATCAGCTGTTCGAGCCCACGAACGCCCACCACTGGGAGGTCGACCGGACCATCACGGACCACGGCGTCACGAACCTGAAGCGCGTGGACCACGTGTCGATGGCGGTGCCCGACCTCGACCGGCAGGTCGAGTGGCAGCAACGCGTGTTCGGGATGGAGCCGCAGGGCCGCTGGACCGACGAGCACCTGGGCTACCACGGCTGCGTGATGCGCATCCCGAACAGCCAGCTCCAGTTCGAGATGATCGCGCCATCGCGGCCCGATAGCTTCGTGCAGCGCTTCATCGATGAGCGCCGGCCGGGCATGCACCACATCTGCTGCGAAGTGGAGTCGGTCGAGGCGGCGATCGAAGGGCTTCGCGCGCAGGGCATCGAGCCGCACGGCGGCCTCATCGAAAGCGACTGGAAGCGGCACACCTTCCTCCATCCGCGCGATAGCGGTGGCGTGCTCTTCCAGCTGTTCGAGGAAAACTAGCCCGCGACGCGGGGAGGGCGCAGATGAAGGAACGCCGCATGTACGGCCTCTGGGCGAGCCCGATAACGCCGGGCAGCCTCGCGACCACCCTCCGCCTCTCCGAGCCCTGCTGGGACACCGATGGCCGGACGCTCGGGTGGGTCGAAGGGCGCTCCGACCGCGGCGTGCTCGTCGTGCAGGACGTGAACGGCGGCGCCCCGCGCGACCTGACCCCGCCGGACCTCTCGGTGCGGGCGTTCGTCGGCTACGGCGGCGGCGATTTCACCCTGGCCCACGGCGCGGCGTACTTCGTCGCACAGGCCGACCAGCGCATCTACCGCCAGGAGCTCGCCGGCGGCCCGGCGCGGCCGATCACGCCGGGCTTCGGTGCGTCGGCCAGCCCCGCGGTCTCGCCCGACGGGCGGTGGGTCGCGTACGTCCATACCTACGAGGGCGTGGACCGGATTGCGCTGGCCGACACGGCGGGGAAGCAGTGGCCCGTGCGCCTCGCCGAGGGCCGGGACTTCTACATGCAGCCTACCTGGCACCCCGATGGCGACCGGCTTGCGTGGATCGAATGGAGCCACCCGAACATGCCTTGGGACGGCACGGAGCTGAAGGTCGCACACCTCGAGTTCCCCGAGCACGGGATGCCCCGCGTGGCGCGCGTGGAGAGCATCGCCGGCGGGAAGGATGTCTCGATCTTCCAGCCGCTCTTCTCGCCCGACGGCCGGGCGCTACTCTACATCTCGGACGAGACGGGCTGGAGCCACGTCTATTGGCGCGACCTGGAGTCGGGCGAGACTTCGCGGATCACCGATGGCGAAGGGGAGTTCGGCGAGCCCGCGTGGAACTACGGCGTGCGGCGCATGGCGATCACCGGCGGCGGGCGGCTCGTGGCATTGCGCAACGCCGCGGGGTTCGCGCGGCTGGTAGTCGCCCCGCCGGGTGAATCGCCCGAAGACCGCGAAGACCTGCACGAGGGGTACAGCTGGCTCGATTGGCCGGCCGCGAGCACGGAGCACGAGCTCGTCGCGTTCGTCGCGAGCTCCGGCTTGCAGCCGCCGCGGGTCATCGTCATCGACCTCGGCGCCGACCAGGCCCGCGACAGCGAGCTAGCGCCTTCGGTGCGCCGGCGCAGCTCGGGCGAGACCGTGCCATTCGCGGAGCTTTCGGTCCCCGAGCCGGTGGCGTGGACCTCGTTCGATGGCGAGCAGGCGTACGGGCTGTACTACCCGCCCGCCAGTACGCGGTTCGAAGCGGAAGGGCCGGCGCCGCTCATCGTCATCTGCCATGGCGGCCCGACGAGCCAGGTGCGGGCCACCTGGAGCGGCCAGGCGCAGTTTTTCGCGACCCGCGGCTTTGGGGTGCTCCATGTGAACTATCGGGGCAGCACCGGGTACGGCCGCGACTACATGCTGAAGCTGCGCGAGAACTGGGGCCTCTACGACGTGCAGGACTGCAAGACGGGCGCCGAGGCCCTCGTCCAGCGCGGGCTCGCCGATGGCAAACGGCTGGTCATCATGGGTGGCAGCGCCGGCGGTTTCACCGTGCTTCAATCGCTGGTCGATGTCCCGGGCTTCTACAAGGCGGGCATCTGTCTCTACGGCGTCTCGAACCAGTTCACGCTCGCGAGCGACACCCACAAGTTCGAAGAGCGGTACAGCGATTCGCTGTTGGGCCCCCTGCCCGAAGCGGCCGCCCGCTACCGCGAACGTTCGCCGCTCTTCCACGCCGACAGGATCGTCGACCCGGTCGCACTCTACCAGGGCGCCATCGACCGCGTGGTGGTCCGTTCGCAGAGCGACAGCATCGCCGCTTCGCTCAGGGCGCGTGGCGTGCCGCACGAATACACGGTGTACGAAGGCGAGGGCCACGGCTGGCGCAAGGCCGAGACGATCGAGGCGTTCTACCAGTCCGTCGAGAAGTTCCTGCGCGAGTACGTGATCTACTCCTGAGCCCGCCCGGTGAGCCGCCACACATCCCCGTAAGGCGCCGTGGGCCTAGGCTAAGAGTGGCCAGTTGGCCAGGGTTCGATGACACAGGGCGCACTCTCGCCGGCCACCCGCACGATTCCGGTCCACCGCGCTTACCCGTTTCCAATGCATCGCGTCTATGCGAGGCAGTGAATCCGTCTATGACATCCAGTCCTTCCGTCTCAACCTACGATGAAGTGCTGCACGAGTTGGGCGTGAGCCTCGCGGCGGTCGATGCCCGGCCCGGCGAGATCGTCGCGGGCCCGCTGCCTCCGTCGCTCCTCGCGCAACTGACCGCCGCAGGCGACGATGCGCTTCGCCGCCGCGCGGTCGCCACGTGGGAAGCGCCGAACGGCCGGCTCTTCGCGCTCGGCGAGGCGGTGCGCCTCTCCGGCGCGCGCGGCCACGACCCAGGCGAGGCGTTCGCGGCCCTTCGCGCGCTCAGGGTCCGCGAGCTGGCGCCGATGTCCGCCGGGCGGCCGCGGCTGTTCGGTGGGTTCGAATTCGACCCCTTCAACCCGTGCCGCGATGACCGCTGGGAGGGCCTCGGCGGCTGGCAATTCGTCCTGCCCTCCGTGCTGCTCGAAGAACAGGCCGGCGAGTGGTCGGGGAGCGTCACCGTCCGCTGGCAGCGCTCTCCCCAGGCGCTGGCCGAAGCCATCGCCTGCGCGCTCGAAGGCGTCCCCGCCGCGCCGGTGGGCCCGGGTCGGCGGCCGGTGCCCGGTGCCGACCCGCGCGCCTGGACAGCATCGGTCGCGGAAGCCGTGCGGCGAATCCACCGCGGCGCGTTCGAAAAGGTCGTGCTCGCCCGCTCCATCGAGCTCGAATGCGACCGCGAGCGCCCGGAGATTGTGGCACGGCTCGCGGAGCGCTACCCGGCGACGTTCGTGTTTAGCCTGCGCGCCTGCGACGCCACCTGGCTGGGCGCCACACCGGAGCGGCTGGTGTCGCTGCACCACGGCCGCGTGCGCGCCGCCAGCCTCGCGGGCTCACGCCCCCGCGCGGCCGACCCCGCCGAAGACGATCGCCTCGCCGCGGAGCTCTTCGCCAGCGCGAAGGAACGGGCCGAGCACGCCGTGGTGGTCGAAGTTGTCCGCGAGGCGCTGGAGCCCCTCTGCACGATGCTCACGGTCCCGCGCGAACCCGAGCTCATGCGTATTCCGAACATCCAGCACCTCTACACGCCCGTCGCCGGGCAGGTGCGGCCGGGGGTCGACATCTTCGGCCTCGTGGCCGCCATGCACCCCACGCCGGCGGTCGGCGGCTGGCCACGGCAGGCCTCGCTCGCGGCGATCCGCGAGCTGGAGGCGATGGACCGCGGCTGGTACGCGGCGCCCATCGGTTGGGTCGACCTCGCCGGGGAAGGCGAGTTCGCCGTGGCCCTCCGTTCGGCACTGATCGAACCCGGGCGCGCCACGCTCTATGCCGGGGCGGGCGTCGTCGCCGGCTCGGACCCGGAACAGGAGCTCGCCGAAACCGAGCTCAAGTTGCGCCCCCTGCGCGAGGCGGTGACACGCTGATGGACGTTGCCCTGGCGAACACCGCGGCGGCTCGCGCCTTCGTCCGCAGCCTCGCTGCGAACGGCATCGAGCACGCCTGCATTTCGCCCGGCTCACGTTCGACGCCGCTTACGGTGGCGTTCGCGGAGCAGGACGTCATCCGTCCGTGGCTCCACCTCGACGAGCGCT
>JBLNCO010000072.1:0-6497 GCA_050260715.1 Hyphomicrobiales bacterium
ATCGCGCGCGTGCTCGACCGCATGGACGAGACGGTCATCGGGTTCGACGGCGAGGGTCAGGTTGCGTGCTGGAACCGGGCGGCGCAGCAGCGGTTCGGGTGGCTGGCGCGGGCGATCTGGAGGCACCCCGGCGCGGACTTCGTGCGCCCGGAGAACCAGGAGTTCGGTGAGTGGCTTCGGCACCTGATGGCCGGGCGGGCCTGGCAGGGCACGCTGACGGTGCGCACCGCCGACGGCGACGACGCACAGATCGCCGTGCGGAGCGTCGGCCTCTTCGACTGGGACGACAACGGGAAGATGGTGATTCTCGTTGGGGCGCGGCAGTGCCCGGAGCACGCGGGCGGCCCGGAAAGCGACACCTGCCCGGTCTGCGCCAGCCGCGACCAGCGCCAGATGCTCCTTTCGGCGCTCTCGCACGAACTTGACGCCCCGGTTGGGCTCCTGGGCGAGACCGCGCGCGTGCTCCGCCGCCGCGTAGCCGCCGGCGACCTCGAGGTGGTAGCGGAGCTCGCGGCCGACGTCGGCGAACAGGCCGAGCGCATCCGGGGCATGTTCCGCAACGTCACGGTGCTCGCGGGCCTCGAAACCGAGCTCCTGCTGAGCCCGCTGGCCGTCGCGGAGGTCGTGACCGACGCCGCCGAGACGCACCTGCGGCTCTTCCCGCAACGGCGGCTCGTCGTCTCGCACGAAGGGATGTCGCCGCCCGCAATGGGCGAACGCGTGGCGCTCATCGAGGTGCTCACGAACCTGCTGAACAACGCCGAGAAGTTCAGTCCCCGGGGCGAGGAGATCCGGGTCGAGACGGCCACCGCGGGCGGCCAGGTGATCGTGCGCGTGATGGACCGGGGACCGGGCATCCCGGAGTCCGAGGCGGAGCGCATCTTCGAGCCGTTCTACCGGGCGCCGGGATCAACTTCGCCGGGGATGGGGCTGGGATTGGCGGTTGCACGGCGGCTTTCCGAGCTGATGGGAGCAGAGTTGACGGCTTCCCGGCGGGCGGGCGGTGGGGCCGTGTTCGAACTGCGGCTGCGGGCTGCACTCGCCGAGGAGGCAGCCTCACCGGGCGGGGGGTAGGAGCATGGCGTACCAGTCGCGCACACCTCACGGCAAACAGGGCCACGCGGGCCACCCTGGCATCGGGCCGCACGATGGCGCCTCCCTCCCCGCGCGGCGATTCGCGCCGCTGGAGCTTCGCCATCTCGGGCAGCCGGTCGTGTTGCTGGTCGACGACGACCGCTCCCTCCTCCGCCTGCTGACCCTCGAACTGAACGCCCAGGGCTTCCAGGTAATCGCGGCGGAACCACAGGACGAAGTGCTCCGGCTTGTCACCCATTACCACCCGGACGTCGTGGTCGTCGACCAGCTACTCGGGTCGGGCATGGATGGGCTCGAGCTCATGCGAATGATCCACAGCCACGAACGGATGCCAGTGCTCGTGATGAGCGGCCTGCGCGGCGTGCCGCATCGCGTTCGCGCGCTCGAACTGGGCGCCGACGACTTTCTCGAGAAGCCGATCAATTCGCAGGAGCTGGCAGCTCGCATCCGGGCGGTGCTCCGGCGGCGGCGGAGCCAGGCACAGAGCGTGCTGCAGTACCACGGCCTCCGCATCGACCTCGGGCGGGGACGGGTGTGGCAGGGGAGCGAGCCGATCGAGCTTACCGCCACCGAATGGGAGCTGCTCCGGTACTTCGCGGCCAACCAGGGGCGGGTGATCGAACCGGGCGAGATGCTGAGCAAGGTGTGGGGCCCGGCCTATCGCGAGCAGGTGCACCACGTGCGGGTGTGGGTTTCGCGTCTCCGGCACAAGCTGGAGCTCGACCCCGCCGAGCCGCGCGTTATCCGGACGGTGGTGGGCCTCGGCTACCTGATGGAACCCCCCGACGACGAGGCGAGCCCTACCGGCACCGAGGGCTAGGGCAACAGCTCTCGCGCGCGGGCGCGGAGGAGCTCGAGCGCGGCTTCGGCGACTGCGGCCGGTGGGATCAGCCGCAGGCAGTTGTGGTGGCCTTCGGGGCAGACACTGCGCAGGCAGTTCCGGCAGGGCACATCGTGGGTCAGCAGACGGTTTTCCACCTGCCACGGCGTGTGCTGGGGGTTCGTCAGGGCGTAGATGTCGACCACCGGCGTACCAACCGCCGCGGCGATATGCACCGGCCCGGAGTTGTTCGAGACCAGCACGGGCGCGAGCTGGATGAGCGCTGCGAGGCCGGGCAGCGACAGCTCGCCGGCGAGATTCGCCGCGGACGCGCCGGAGAGCCCGATGACCGTTTCGGCGAGCTGGCGTTCGGCGGCCGAACCGGTGACAACGACCTGGACCCCGAACGCCGCGAGTCCGCGGAGCACTTCGGCGAACAAATCCGGAGGGTAGCGGCGGCTGGGGGCGGTCGCCCCCGGGTGCAGGACGACCCACGGCCGTTCGCGGTCGATGGCCGCTTCGAGCACGGCCTGCAGCGCTGCCCGGCGGGCAGCTGCCGGGACCGCGATCGAGAGCCGGTCGTCGCTGTCAGTCGCGCCAACGCTCGCGACGAGGTCGAGTTGCCGCTGGACCTCGTGGCGGATGCCCGCGGCCGGCTCGGGGTCGGGCACCCAGTGGGTAAGCAGCTGGTAGGGGTTTTCGTGGCAGTGGGCGAGCCGTAACGGGATGTCCGCGAGGTAGCAGAGCATCGCCGCCGGCAGCGGGTTCTGGCTGTAGACGGTGAAGATGACCGCGGCGTCGAACCGCCCGTCCCGGAGGCGTTCGACCATCGCGAGGTCGGGCGCCGGGCCGCCGCGTTGGGGCGTGTGCTTCATCCAGGGCGGGTCGTACTCGACCACGCCGTCGATTTCGGGCACGAGCGCGGCTGCCTCGGCGCCGCTGGCCGACGTGAGCAGCGCGATGTGGCGGCCGGGCCCGGCTTCACGAAGCGCGCGGATGGCCGGCGTCGTCATCAGCACGTCGCCCATGGAGTCCAGGCGGACGCAGAGGATGCGGCGGGCGCTAGCCCACGCGGCGCCGCCCACTGGCGGGGCTCCTTTCGGGTGCGCGCGGGCCGCGGCTGCGGTGCGGCGGCTCCTCGCGGATGCGCGCGATGATGCTGCTGGTCGAACGGTACTCCACAAAGGGGAGGATCTGCACCTGGCCGCCGAGGCTTCGGACGAGCGGCGCTTCGGGCAGCGTGTCCTCCGTGTAGTCGCCGCCTTTCACGTAGAGGTCGGGGCGAACGAGCTGGATGAGCGCTACCGGGGTGTCTTCGTCGAACGGCACAACGTGGTCGACGCAGCTGAGGGCCGCCAGCACGCGAGCGCGGTCTTCGAGGGTGTTGATCGGCCGCTCGGGGCCCTTCAGCCGCCGCACGCTGTCATCGGAGTTGAGGCCCACGACGAGGACGTCGTCGATGCCGCGCGCGCGGTTGAGGTAGGTGATGTGGCCCGAGTGGAGGATGTCGAAGCAGCCGTTCGTGAAGACGACCCGGCGGCCCTGCTGGCGGTACATCTCGACCCGCGCGACGAGCGCCGTGCGGTCCCGGACGTACTTGCCGTCGGACGTGAGGTGCTCGCGGACCTCGGCGTCCGAGCAGGTGGCGGTCCCATCCTTCGCGACGACGACCGACGCGGCGGCGGAGGCAAGGTCGGCGGCATGGGCCGTGGCCGCGCCCGACGCGAGCGCGAGGGCAAAGGCGGCACTGTACGTATCGCCGGCGCCGGCCACCCGTGCATTGCGGGTCGCGGTGGCGTGCGTTCGATACGGGGCTCGCCCCTGTTCGAAAATGAGCGCCCCATCGCGGTCGAGGGTGACCGCGGCGATGCGGGCGCCGGTCATGGCGAGCATCCGCGGGCCTTCGGGTTCCAGGGCCTCGGCCCGCGAGAAGGCGGCGGTCTCCGCCAGCCCGAGCAGCTGGCTCGCCTCTTCGTAGTTCGGCTTGACCGCCGTAGGCGGGACGCGGCGGTACGCGGGCAGATTGCGGGCATCGACGAGCAGGACGGGCGGGTGCGCCGCCTGCAACTCCCGAAGGGTGTCGATGACCGCGGGCGTGAGCACACCATAGCTGTAGTCGGAGACGATGACGGCGTCGGCGGAGATGTAGAGCGAGCGAAGCCGGCGGATGAGCTCCTGTTCCTGTTCGGCGGCGATCGGCCCGGTATCGCCCTGGTCGAAGCGAACGACCATCTGGCCGCCCGCGAGCACCCGATGCTTCGCGAGCGTGCGGCGGCCGGGCTGGACGAGCACATCCGCGGTGGGGAGCCCCCGCGCTTCGAGCGCGCGCAGCAGCAGGATGCCTTCGGCGTCGTCGCCGATAACGGAGAGGAAGGCGACCTTCGCGCCGAGGCAGGCGGCGTTGACGGCCGTGTTGGCGGCGCCGCCCGGAACATCGTCGCGGCGCAACAGGTTGACGACGGGCACCGGGGCCTCGCGACAGAGCCGCCCGCTGGGGCCGTCGAGATAGCTGTCGAGCATCGCCTCGCCGATGACGAGCACGCGCCGTTCGGGAAAGGCGCCGAGGATGCGAACGAGTTCCTGTGACATCGCTACCCCCGTTTCTCGGTGCGGGCGTATTCGGCTTCGAGGATGCGATCGGCGGCCTCGCGCAGGTCCGCGGCGAGGATGTGCGGCGTACGCAGCGCGCCGAGGTCCCACTCGGTTTCGTGGCCGTTGTCGAGCAACACCGTGCGGCAGCCCGCGCGGCGGCCGGCTTCGATGTCGTGGAGGATGTCGCCGATGAGCCATGAGCCTCCGAGGTCGAGGCCAAGGTCGGCGGCGGCCCGAAGGATCAGTCCCGGCCGCGGCTTCCGGCAGACGCACTCGCACGCGTAGCGGGGCACCGAACCACCGGGCAGGTGCGGACAGAAGTAGAACCCCGCGAACCGCACCCCGGCGGGCGCGGCGAGCTCCTGGAGCCGGCGCTCGACCGCCCGCAGCGCCGCCGCCGGGAAGTAGCCGCGGGCGACACCGGACTGGTTCGAGACGACGACCAGCTCGTACCCCGCATCCGCGAGGCGCGCGAGGCCCTCCAGCGCGCCGGGCATGAGCGCGATGCGCGCAGGGTCGGCGTTGTAGGGCACGTCGTGGACGAGCGTCCCGTCCTTATCGAGGAAGACCGCGCGGTTCGTCATCTCAGGGCCACGATGTCTCGCGCACGGGCAGCACGGTCACCTCGGGGATGACCGTGCCCGGCGGCTGGAGCAACACGAAGCGGATGGTCTCGGCGACGTTCGCCGGGTCCTGGAGGGTCTCGATGTCGATATCCGGGAAGCGCTCGAGCAGGAACGCGGTGCGCATCCCGCCGGTGATGATGGCGGTGACAGCGATGCCATGTTCGCGGCCCTCGGCGTGGAGGGCGTGGCTCAGGCCGAGGAGTCCCCACTTGCTCGCGTGGTAGGCGGAGGCGTTCGGCCAGGCGCGCTTCGCGGCGGTCGAAACGATGTTCACGATGCTCCCGCCGCCCCGTGGCTTCATAAGCGCGAAGGCGGCACGCGAGAGGAGAAACGGCCCGCGCAGGTTCGTCGCGAGCACGCGGTCGATGTCTTCGACGGAGAGCTCGTCGATGGGGAGCGTGACGTCGGTGCCTGCGTTGTTAATAAGGATGTCGAGTGACCCGAATTCGCTCGCGACGCGCCGCAGGGTGCTTTCGACCGCGGCGGTGTCGGTAACGTCGAGGTCGAAGCCGGCGTGGCGCGCGCCGCCCCCGGCGGGGAGGCTGTGGGCGACCGCCGCGGCAGCGCCGGGCCGCACATCGGCGACGGCCACGGAGGCGCCGGCCGCGGCAAGCATGCGGGCGGTGGCTTCGCCGAGCCCCCGGCCACCGCCTGTGACGAACGCGATCTTGCCGGCGAGTGGCAGTTCCGGCCGGGCACCGAGCGGACGAGCGGTTTCAACTGCGGTCACGCGACCACCTCCTTCACGAGCGAGACACGGCGGCGGTCGGAGCGCCGGTCGTGGGGTGAACGCCCGCTGGACCGGGCGCTGCTGGAATAGGCGAGCCGCCGTTCGACAAGGTCGCAGACGAGGTGCACGAGGAGGATCTGGACCTCCTGGACGTGCTGGGTGTCGTGCGAAGGTACGAGCAGCGGGATATCGGCGAGCGGAAGGCAGTCGCCGCCGGTACCGCCGAGGAGCGCCACGGTGCGAATGCCGTGGGCCCGGGCGGTTTCGAACGCGCGGATGAGGTTCGGCGAACGGCCGCTGGTGCTGATGCCGAGCAGGATGTCGCCGTGATTCCCGAGGGCTTCGACCTGGCGCGCGAACACCGTCTCGTAGCCGACGTCGTTCGACCAGGCGGTGAGGATGGAGGTGTCGGCGTTCAACGCGATGGCGGGCAGGCCCCGCCGCTCGGCCTTGAACCGTCCCACGAACTCGCAGGCGAAGTGCTGGGCATCGGCGGCGCTCCCCCCGTTGCCGCAGATAAGCAGCTTGCCGCCGCGGGCGAAACAACTCGCGATCGCCTGGACCGCCTCGAGGATGGGTGTGCGCAGCGTGTGGCGGGACTCCGCGAGGGCGTCGATCGCGTCGCGGAAGGTGT
>JBLNCO010000073.1:0-5270 GCA_050260715.1 Hyphomicrobiales bacterium
TGCTGGTGAACCTGGTCACCGCGTTTCTGGCCGCCGCGGTGGTGAGCATGTTCGACTCGACGCTCTCCCGGGCGACAGCGCTCGCGTTCTTCATGCCCGTCGTCGCCGGGCAGGGCGGGAACGCCGGCACGCAGACCGCGACGATCGCCGTCCGCAGCATCGCGCTCGGCGACCTGGACGTGGCCGACGTGTTCCGGGCATGCCGGAAAGAGATCCTCGTGGCCACGGCGAACGGCGCGGCGATTGGCCTTATCGCGGGGATCGTCGTGCTCGTGTGGGAGCAGAACCTGACGCTTTCGATTGTGCTGAGCGCGGCGCTCTTCCTGAACATCTGCACGGCCACCATGGGCGGCGTGCTCATCCCACTGGGGCTCAAGGCGATGAAGGTGGACCCGGCGCTGGCGGCGAACATCTTCGTGACCACGGTGACCGACATCATGGGATTTATGTTCTTCCTCGGGCTCGCGTCGCTCGTGATTTCGCACATCCAATAGCTACGCGGTCTTTCCTCGCGCACGAGGAGGCCGATGCTATCCTTGACGCCTATGTCGATTACCGCAGACCGGACACGAACGGACGACATACCATCGGACCAGGAACGTGAGCAGCTCCCCGCACCGGACGAGGCGATCGCGCGCTTCAGGCAGTCGATCCGGGCGGGGCAGCACTGGTTCGAAGCGCTGCTCGATACCGTCGGGCGCTGGCGCCTGCCATCCGAGAAAGTGGGCGACCGGCAGTACACGTACCTCGTCGCGGGCGAGGCGTTCGACTGGCTGCTGCTGGCCGAACGGCTGCTCAACGAGGTGCGCGACCTGGTGCCCGCGCGCGAATGCGAAGCGCTCCTTTTCGAAGGGCGCTGGCCGATCGAGATGGACGACGAGGAGTTCGCGCGGCGCGTGGGGCCGGCGAAGCACAGCGCGCACCTGAACTACCTCTACGGCGTGCTCGTCGAAGAGGCGCTCCAGCTCAGCGTGGAAGAAGACATCCACAAAGAGGGCCGGAGCCGCGCCTGGGGGTACGACCTGCGCGTCGACGAGACCATGTTCCAGCGGGTGTACGGCCGAAGGCGCCAGGAGCTATTCGCGATGTACTACGAAGAGACCGGCATCATGCTCGGGAACGAGGTGTCGTACGCCGACTGGAAGGCGTTCACGTACTGGTGCTTCAAGCTGCGCCTGAAGTGCCAGGACAAGGCGCGCGTGGCGAGCGACACGCGGCGCGGCCTCGCGCAGCTCACGCGCATGGAGCTTGCGGTCAGCGAGCGGCGGCGCGGGGCCTCGCTCGGCGAAGCCGACTTCGCCCGGCGGTTCGCAGTCTAGCCTTCGGACCCATCGGTCCGGTTTCGTAGCCGGAAGAGCGGCGCCGTGGCCGGGCGCCGGCTCGTAGGCTGATGGTGCGCCTGGCGAAGTATCGTCCGGGTCACACTCGGCGGGAACTTTCCAATAAGCGGGCGCGTTCGGGGGATTATGGACACGCCCGCCCCCACCGACGACCCTCTCCCCGGCCACCCCCGCTGGCATCGTGCGGCAATCGCCCTCGCGCTCCTCGGCCTCCTGCTCCTCGTTGGTTTCTTCGCGTGCCGCGCGCCCGAAGACGACGCCGGCCCATCGGCCGTGACCCCCACACCCACAACGCCATCCGCCACGCCCACCGCGCCGGAGTCAACGTCGACGCCCAGCCCCACGCCGACGCCTATCCCGCCGACGCCGACGCCATCGCCCACCCCGGCCGTCCCCACGCCGGCGGCGGACCTTGTGGCGCTGCAGCAGGCGCTCCAGGAGGAGATCGATGGCTACTGGCAGGACGGTGTCTACGCGTTCGCCGTGACCGACCTGCAGACCGGCGAAACGATCAGCGTCTATGGCGGCCGGCAGCAGCTCTCCGCGTGCGTGATGAACCTGTTCGTGCTGCTCCGGGCGACGCTCGATGTGCAGGAAGGGCGGCTCAGCGTGGCGGACATCGACGAGCTGATGGCGGCGACGACGTGGAGCTCGAACGCGACCACCGCACGGGAGCTCTACCGCATCGCCGGGGCCGGCGATATCGCCGAAGGCGTGCGGCGTGTCGGCGCGCTGCTGCAAGAGCTGTGGATGGAGCACTCGGTGATCGACCACCCGCCGGCCTTCGCCGAGTCGATCGGCGTGAGCGAGGACAACTGGGTGACGGCCGAGGACGTGAACCGCGCGCTGGTGGCGATCTGGAGCGGTGACCTGCTGGGCCCGGAGTGGCGTGACTACCTGCTGGCGCACCTGCACAACGTGAAGCCGGGACTGAACTACCTGGTGGCATCGGTGCCGGGAAACGTGAGCCACAAGAACGGCTTCTTCCCGGGCGGCACCGGCTACGTCGACAACGACGCCGGCATCGTCCGGTTCACGGTCGGCGGGCGGGAATATGCGTTCGCGGTGACGTTCCTGAGCCAGGAAGTACCGGTGAAGTACGAGATATCCCGCTCGGGCAGCGCCTCATCCGGATGACGTACGACGCGTTCGTGGCGCGCTACGGCGGTTAGCGGAGGGATGGCCTCGCCCGCAGAGCGGGCACTCAGACTTTGGCGAAGCGCATGCGGAGCAGGCCGCGGATGTCCTCTATGGCCGTCTTGAGGATGTGAACTTTCGTGTCGGGGTCTTCGTCCCAGCGGACCGGGAGCTCGCAGATCTTCATGTGGTTGCGGTGGGCGAGCACAAGGAGCTCGGTGTCGAAGAACCACATGCCGTTTTCGATGCGGGGGACGAGCTTGTCGGCGGCTTCGCGGCTAAGCGCCTTGAACCCGCACTGCGCGTCGGTGATCTTGAGCCGCGGGAAGGTGGCGCGAATCAGGAAGACGTACCCGCGGGAGGTGATTTCGCGCTTGAGCGAGCGTCGGGTCTTGGCGCCGCGGGCGAGGCGCGAGCCGATGGCCACGTCGCAGCCGCGCTCGGCGATCATGTCGATGAGCTCGGGCAGGTGCTCGATGTCGGTGCTCAGGTCGATGTCCATGTAGCAGACGACGTCGTAGCCGGGCCGGGTCCAGGCCTCCTTCAGGGCGAGGCCGCGGCCCTTCACGGGCAGGAGGAGGGCTTCGACCATGCCGGGGTTTTCGGCCTGGAGCTGCTTCGCGAGAGCGCCGGTGCCGTCTTTCGAGGGGCCGTTGTCGGCGATGCTGATGTGCCAGTCGTACTTCGGGTGCTGCTTGATGAAGGCGATCACCTTCTCGACGCTCTGACGGAGAACGGCAACCTCGTTGTAAACGGGCAGGACGATATCGACGCGCTTGCGGGGCTGGTCGCTCATTTGCCGCTATTGTTGAGGCAACCAGCGAACCGGGGAAGTCTCGGGTCAGGTTCGCGGATAGCTTCGCCGGCCGCGGCGCACGAATTCGGGCCCGGGGTGCGGACCCGGCTCAGCTCAGCCAGCGGCTCGCGAGGGGGAATCGCCGGTCGCGGCCGAAGGCGCGGGGCGTAATCTTCACCCCCGGCGCCGCCTGCCGGCGCTTGTACTCGTTGCGGTCGACCATGCGGACGACGCGGCGCACGGTAGCCTCGTCGAAGCCCATGGCGACGATCTCCTCCGGCGTGTGGTCGTCTTCGACGTAAGCTTCGAGGATGGGGTCGAGAATCTCGTACGGCGGCAGGGAGTCCTGGTCCACCTGGCCTGGCTTCAGCTCGGCGCTCGGGGGCTTCGTGAGCACGGCAGGCGGGATGACCGGCCCGCCCGGGAGGGTGTTTCGCCACTCGGCCAGGCGGTAGACGAGCGTCTTGGGCACGTCTTTCAGCACCGCGTAGCCGCCGGCCATATCGCCGTAGAGGGTCGCGTAGCCCGTAGCCATCTCGCTCTTGTTCCCGGTGGTAAGCACGATCGAGCCGAACTTGTTCGAAAGCGTCATGAGGACGTTGCCGCGCTGGCGCGCCTGCAGGTTCTCCTCGGCGGTGCCCGGTTCGGTGCCTTCGAAGGCGTCGGCCAACATCTCGAGCATCGCCCGGTGGGCTGGCTCGATGGGGATCGAGAGGCAGCGCATGCCGAGCCGTTCGGCGAGGTCGCGCGCGTCGTCCTTGCTGCCCTCGCTCGAATAGCGGCTGGGCATCGAAACGCCAATCACCCGGTCGGGACCGATGGCATCGACGGCGATGGCGGCGACCACGCTCGAATCGATGCCGCCGGAGAGGCCGATGTGGGCGAGCGAGAAGCCGGTCTTGCGCATGTAGTCGGCAGTGGCGAGGACGAGCGCCTTCCAGACCTCCTCTTCGTCGCCGGGGAGGGGCGCGACGGGCCGCGAGAGCTGGCCGTGCACGGGCGGGAGCTCGAAGTCGATGGTGACGTGGCGGACATCGAGCGGCTCGTCGCGGTCGCGGAGCTCGACGCGTCGGCGGGTATCATGCAGGCGCTGCTGGGCGACGGCATCGAGGTCGACATCGACCACCACGAGCTCTTCGAGGAACTGCGGGCCGCGCCCGAGGAGCTGCCCTTCGGCATCGAAGACCATCGTGCCGCCATCGAACACGAGCTCATCCTGGCCGCCGACGGCGTTCACGTAGGCGACGGCGATGAGGTTGTCGGCGGCGCGGGTGGCGAGCATGCGGGCCCGGCCATGAAGGCGGCCGCGGTGGTACGGCGAGGCATTGATGTTCACGAGGAGCTCGGCGCCGCCGAGGGCGATCTCGTCGAGGGGCGCCCCGGGGTACCAGATGTCTTCGCAGATGCTCACGCCGAAGCGGAAGTCGCGGCCGTGGTAAACGGGCGTGCGGCGCCCGGGCGCGAAGTAGCGCTCTTCATCGAAGACGCCGTAGTTCGGCAGGCGCTGCTTGTGGTACGTGTCGACCCATTCGCCATTCACGAATATGGCGGCGCCGTTTCGGGCGTCGCCTTCGAACCAGTCGACGAACCCGACGACGGCGACGAGGCCGCTCGTTTCGGGAGCGAGCCGCGCGACCGCTTCGCGCGAGGCGACGCAGAAGGAGCGCCGGAGCACGAGGTCCTCGGGTGGGTAGCCGGTGACCGCGAGCTCGGGGAACGCGACGATCGCGCAGCCGCGGTCGCGAGCTTCGCGCAAGCGTGCGCGGATGCACTCGAGGTTCCCTTCGAGATCGCCGATAGTGGGGTTGACCTGGGCCAGCCCGATGCGGCAGATGCGCATGATGGGAGTATTGCACGATCGCGGCGGATGGGGCGCGAGGGTCGCGCCGGGCGCAGGCCCGCGCGCCGGGTAAAGGCGCGCTCGGGGAATTCCCCTACAGTCTTGTCCCGATTTCGCCGGGCGCAGGGGCGTGGGCTTGTTTGGGCCTGGCGGGGCT
>JBLNCO010000074.1:0-15393 GCA_050260715.1 Hyphomicrobiales bacterium
AGGCCCGTTCGAACACGTCTGGGTGCAGCCCGCGGCGGGCGACGCCGGTACGTCGCTCGGCGCGGCGCTGTGGGTCGATGCGCGCGAACGCGCGGGCGGCCGCCGCTGGCAAATGGACCACGCGTACCTCGGGCCCGAGTACAGCGACGCCGAAATCGAGGAGTTCCTGCGCTGGTCGAAGACGCCGTACCGGCGGCTCGGCAACGTTGCGAGCGAGGCGGCCGGGCGGCTCGCGCGGGGAGAGGTGCTCGGCTGGTTCCAGGGGCGCATGGAGTTCGGCCCACGGGCGCTCGGCGCGCGCTCGATTCTCGCTTCGCCCACCGACCCGGCGATGCAGGCACGGCTGAACGAACTGAAGGACCGCGAAGACTTCCGGCCAGTGGCGCCGGTGGTCCTCGAAGAGGCGGCGCCAGAGTGGTTCGAAGGCGCCGGCGAATCGCCGTACATGCTGTTCGTGTACCGCGTGCGGCCGGAGAAGGCAGCGCTGATCCCGGCCGTGACGCACATCGACGGCACCGCCCGCATCCAGACCGTGAACCGCAGCCAGAATCCGCTCTACTACGACCTGCTTACGGCGTTCGCGGCGCGAACCGGCGTGCCGGTGCTCATCAACACGTCCTTCAACACGCGCGGCGAGCCGATCGTCTGCACGCCCCGGCAGGCGCTCGAGTCGTTCTGGACATCGCCGCTCGACGCGCTGGTGATCGGCCCGTTCCTGGTGGAGAAGCCGGCGTGAGTGGGCCGGCCGTCTCGGTCGTGGTCCCAACGTTCCGGCGGCCGCATCTCCTCGGGCGCTGCCTCGAAGCGCTCGCACGGCAAACCCTCGACCCGCGCGACTTCGAGGTCATCGTGGTCGACGACGAGCCGTCGCCCGAAACACGCCGCGTGGTGGAACGCGCCGCCGATGCCGCGCCCCAGTTCGACGTTCGCTACCTGGCGGTGGACCGCAACCGCGGGCCGGCGGCGGCGCGCAATCTCGGGTGGCGGGCGGCGGCCGGCGCGGTCATCGCGTTCACCGACGACGATTGCCTGCCGGGTCCCGGCTGGCTGTGCGCGGGGCTCAGCGCCATGGCCGCGGAAGGGCTCGCCGGCGTCGCCGGGCGGATCGTCGTTCCCCGCAACGACCCACCGTCCGACTACGAACTGAGTACCGCCGGGCTCGAACACGCGCTCTTTCCCACGGCAAACTGCTTCTATCGGCGCGAGGACTTGCAGGCGCTTGGCGGCTTCGACGAGCGCTTCACGATCGCCTGGCGCGAGGACAGCGACCTCCAGTTCCGCATGCTCGAATCGGGGCGGCGGCTCGGACGGGCCGAGAACGCCATCGTCGTGCACCCGGTTCGTCCCGCGGGGTGGGGCATCAGCCTGCGCGAGCAACGGAAGAGCCTGTTCAACGCGCTGCTCTACAAGAAGCACCCCGCGCTCTACCGGGCCTACGTCCAGTCCCGGCCGCCGCTGACGTACTACGCGATCCTCGGCGCGGCGGGCACGGCGCTGATCGGGCTGCTCGGCGGCTCGCGGCGGACGGCTGGCGCCGGGGCAGCTGCGTGGCTCGGGCTGACCGGCCTGTTCGCGGCGCGGCGCCTCCGCCATACCCGGCACGACCCACCGCACCTGTTCGAGATGGCCGCGACGAGTGCGGCGATCCCGTTGCTTTCGGTGTACTGGCGCATCCGCGGGGCCATCCGCTTCCGGGTCGTGTTCCTGTGACCGCCGCGCCGCCGCTGCCATCGTTCGCGCAGTTCGAACCGGTGGGGCAGTGCAACCTCCGCTGCCAGATGTGCCCGATCCAGTTCCGCGAGGAGGGTCCGCCCTTCGGACCGCCGGCGTTCATGGACTTCGCGCTCTACCAGCGGCTGGTCGACGAATTTCCACGGCTGGAAGGTGTGCACCTGCAGGGGCTCGGCGAACCGCTGATGCACCCGCGCTTCACCGAGATGGTGTCCTACGCCGCCGCGCGCGGGGCGGCGGTCACGACGAACTCCAACATGACGCTGATGAACCCGCGGAAGGCGGCGGCGCTCATCGGCTGCGGGCTGCGCACGCTGCACGTCTCGATCGATGGCGCGACCGCGGCCACCTACGAGGACATCCGGCGCCGGGGCCACTTGGAGCGGGTGCTGGCGAACGTGCGCATGGTGCTCGGTGCGCGCCGGGCCGCGGGCGCGGAGTTCCCGCGGCTCCACCTCGTGGCCGTGGCCATGCGCCGGAACCTCGCCGAGCTGCCGGCACTCGCGGACCTTGCTGCGGAGCTCGAATGCGACGAGCTGTTCGTCCAGCACCTCGCGCACGATTTCGGCGAGGAGGCCCTGCCCGGCCGCTACCGCCCCATGCGCGACTTCGTCGAGCGGGAGACGCTGCTGCGCGAGGACCCGGAGCGCGTGGCGGCCGTGTTCGAAGACGTGCGCGAGCGGGCCGGGCGGCATGGGCTCGCGCTGCGCCTGCCGCCGCTCGCGGTTCGCACCTACCCGCCGGGCACGCCCGGGCCCGAACGCTGCTCGTGGCCGTGGAATTCGGCGTACTTCAGCTGGGACGGCCGGATGATGCCCTGCTGCATGGTCGCCACCCCCGACCGCATGAACTTCGGCTCCGCGGCGGAGCGGGGCGTGACGGAAGTCTGGACGAGCTCCGCATACGCCGGCTTCCGGGCGGCGCTCGCCTCCGATTCGCCGCCCGCGATCTGCGCCTCGTGCGCGCTGTACAACGGGACGTTCTGATGGCCCGCGCCGACATCCTGCTCCCCACCTACGAACGGCCGCTCTCGCTGGTGATGACGCTCGCCGGCGTGGCGGCGCAGTCGCTGACCGACCTGCATCTGGTGGTGGCGGAGCAGAGCGCCCGAACCGCCAGGGACGAGCCGGTCGTGCAGGCGCTGCTGCGGGTCATCGAAGCGCGCGGCGGGTCGTTCGAATGGCACCATCGGGCGCCGCGGCACGGCATTGCCGAACAGCGCCAGTTCCTGCTCGAACGAGCGGCGGCGCCCGCGGTCCTCTACCTCGACGACGACGTGTTCATGGAGCCAAACGTCCTCGAGGAGCTGCTTCGAACCCTGCACGAACACGGCTGCGGCTTCGTCGGCGCGTTCCCGGCGGGGCTCTCGTTTCGCGACGACCACCGGCCGGCACAGGAACACATCGAGTTTTGGGATGGGCCGGTTCAACCGGAAGCGGTTGAGCCCGGCTCGCCGGAATGGGAGCGGTGGCAGCTCCACCGGGCCGCGAACCTCTACCACGTGGCGCGATCGCTGCCACCGGGCCGTCCGCGGCCCTACAAGGTCGCGTGGGTGGCGAGCTGCGTGCTCTACGACCGGGCGAAGCTCCTCGAGGTCGGCGGCTTCTCGTTCTGGGAGCGGCTACCGCGCTACCACTCGGGCGAGGAGGTGGTCGTCCAGAACCTGCTCATGCGGCGCTACGGCGGCTGCGGAATCGTCCCTTCGGGCACGTACCACGCGGAGCTGCCATCGACCGTGCTGAACGCGGCCGGTGGCATCGATGGGCACGCGCTCGACCTCCTTCCCGGGCTCGTCCGCGGGCTCGCGGCGCCAGCGGAGCGCTGAGCCGCTACTTCGAAAGCAGCTCCAGCATGCGTTCGATGCGCAACGGCACCTGCTCCTTCATGCGGGCGCCGGCCGGGTTCGTCACGTTCCCTTCGATGTAGCGCATGTAGATGCCCTCGCCGATGACCGCGCCCTTGAACATCGCCAGAAGGCGGTAGAAGCGCAGGTCGTGGATGGAGCGGCCGCTGCGCTCCGCATACATCTCAGCGAGTTCGTCCTGGGCCGGGAAACCCTCCCAGGTGGTCACCGGGGCCACCACCGGCTGGCCGGTCCGCGCCTCTTCGGCGGCGATCGCGGCGCGGTCGCCCCAGGTGCTCTGCAGCCAGCCGAGGTCCGCCAGCGGGTCGCCGATGGTCGCGAGCTCCCAGTCGAGGATGGCCAGCAGTTTCGGCTCCTCGAACGAATAGAGCACGTTGTCCATCTTGTAGTCGCCGTGGGCGATTGTGGTTTCGGTCTCGGCGGGCATGTGATCGTGCAGCCATTCGCTCACACGGTCGAGACCCGGCAGCTCGCGTGTGCGCGGGCGGGTCAGCTCCCACTGGCGCTGCCACCGGTGGAGCTGCCGTTCGACGTAGCTGCCGGGCGGGGCGCTCAGGCCGGCCGCCTGCCAGTCGACCGCATGCAGTTCGACGAGCGCGTCGATCATCTCCTCGGCCATGCGCCGCCGGCCGGCGGGGTTGTCGTACGCCGCCGGGATGGTCTCACGGATCTCCGTGCCGGCGACGCGCTCCATCACGTAGAAGGGCGCGCCGATGACCGCCGGGTCTTCCGAGGCGGCGATGGGCCGCGGCACGCGTGCCTTGCCGTAGACCGCCGAGATGAACCGGTACTCGCGCAGGACGTCGTGGGCCGAAGGAAGCAGGTTGCCCGTCGGCGGCCGGCGCAGCACGAGGTGCTGGTCGCCGCGGTCCACGAACAACGTGACGTTCGAATAGCCGGCCGTGTGCTTCCGGACCGAAATGGGCGTTGCCGGGCCATCGATGTGCTCGTTGAGGAAGCGCTCGAGGCCGGCGACGTCGACGAACTGCTCGATCTCATCGCCGGGTGTGCTGCTCATTGCGGTGCTCCGGTATGTGGTTCGCTGGCAGCGCGCAGCCGCCGTCCGACCACCCGCACCATACCCCATGCACGGGGGTTGCCCCACCTGGGGCGGCGCGGCTAGAGCTGCAACGGCGGGTAGTAGTTCTCCGCGCCGATCTTCCTGACATCGGCGAGCCAGTCGGAGTCGTAGAGCTCGGTCGGCCCCTGGAAGGGGTCGGCGAGCTGCCAGGCCTGCCGCTTGTAGGTCCAGTTGTCGGGGTCGAGGCGATGGGCTTCGCGCCAGTACAGCGGCGCCCGGTCCTGGTACCCGTTGCGATAGAGGTGCTGGCCGAGCTCGAAGTACGCCGCCGCCTTCGCCTCGTTCTCGCCCCGCGAGCGGCTGCGTTCGATGACCTCGGCAGGGCTCAGCGCGTACGGGCTGGCAGCGCCGTTTTCGACCCAGTCGCGAAGGGCACGCGTGTAGCCGCGGGCGTCGATCCGGATCTTCGAGGCCTCCTCCATCATCGCGCGGAGGCGCTCGGGCATGTCGTCGCGCGGTCGGAAGCCGGTCGTTCCGGTGGAGTTGGGGCGCTCGGGCGCGGCGGCCTCGGCGGGGCGGACGATCATCCCGTCCTCGTCGATCCACATGCCGTTGGGCACGTTGAAGATGCCGAGCAGCTCATCGAGGAGGTGCGCGCTATCGATAAGCGACGGGTGCTCCGGCTTCGCACGTTCGATCGAGGGGCGTGCAGCCTCGGGGTTGACGTCGAGGGCCACCGTGACCACTTCGAGGCCCTTCGGGTGGAGTTCGGCGCGCAGGGCCTGCCAGACCGGCAGGTCGAGCCGGCACCCTCACCACGAAGCCCAGGCCAGCAGGAAGACCTTCTGGCCGCGCAGCGACGACAGCGCGAACGGCCTGCCATCGACGTCGGGGAGCACGATGTCAGGCAGGCGGGCATCGTTCAGGGCGCGGCCGAGGGCGGCGGGACCGAGCGCCCAGGTGCCGGTCGCCTCATCGTGCACGAGCGGCATGTGGAGTTGTTCCGAAATGGACCGCGAATCGAGCTGCGAGCCGATCGTGCCTTCGCGCAGCGGCACGCACACGGCGCCCTTGCAGGCGCCTTCGGGCTTCAGTTCCCAGCCAGTCCGGGCCTCGAACGCAGCCCGGTCGACGTTCAGCGATGAGAGGATCATGCGCCGGTCTCCTTTCACCGCAGTCTACGCGAATCCCCGTCCGGGGAACCAATGTCGCCCGCGGAGCGTCATGGGATATGCTGGCGGCGTTTCGAGAGGGGCAAGCGTAATGCGCATCGAGTTCCAGAAGGAGAAGTGCATGCGGAGCGGGCAGTGCATCTACTTCCACCCAAAGTTGTTCGGCGAGGACCCGGAGGGGTACCCGCTTGTGCTGGTGGGCGATGTGCCCGCGGAGTTGCAGGACGAGGCCGAAGACGCGGCGGACATCTGCCCGAGCGGTGCGATCAAGCTCATCCCCGCCCAGTAGTTCGGGAGACGCGGCACGGGCCGGATTTTGGAAACCCGGCCCGTCTCGCATTCGGTGCCCGTGTTCGGGCGGCTACTGCGCCTTCGTCACGGTCCAGGTCAGGCCGTTCGGGTCGTCGATCGCGATCCAGAAGGCCTGCCCGAAGGAGAAGGTGGAAAAGTCGTTCGCGCCCGGGACGTCTTCGGAGCCGGGGAAGTAGCCGAGCCAGTCCTGGTTCTCGGAGTCCCAGCTGAAAATGGCCGTCACGTCGTCGCTCAGGTCACCGTCGGGCGAAAGGTTGCCCTGGAGCGCTGCGAGGATGTCGGCGCCATCCGGCCCGAGCCAGCCGAGCAGGCTCCAGCGGAAGTCGAGCTCGTAGGTTTCGGTCTCCGGCTCAACCGTCGGCGAAGGGCTCGGCGTTTCCGTCACGGTCGCGGTTTCCGTGGCGGTGCCGGTTTCGGTCGCCGTCGCGGTTCCCGTGGCGGTACCGGTCTCGGTCGCGGTCGCAGTTTCGGTGGCGGTCGTGGTTTCGGTCGCCGTGGCGGTCTCGGTGACCGTCGCGGATTCAGTCGCCGTGGCGGTGCCATCCTCCTGCGCGACCGCGGTCCCGCCGCCGCCAAGGGTCATGGAAAGGAGCAGGGTACCCCCGACGAACGCCATGCCCGCCCCGGCGAGGGCGAGGCGCAGGCGGCTGCGGCGGGTGTTGTTGTCGCTATTCTCCATACTGGATCGCTCCTTACAAATTCATCACAATTTCGTGTACGAGAATGTCTACGTACGGAAGTCTCTGCGCGGTCATTCCCGCGTCAGTGTCCGATACTTCTATGTGACACTTATTCAGTCAAGATGCCCGGGAGCCAATCGCCAACAGCAATGTAAACGGCTTGCAAACTTTGCCCGGCACTGGTTCAACGCACCTTTACGGACCCCGCCGCGCGCCCTCACGCTTCGCTGCGCCAAAACTCCCCGACCGCGCCCCGGCGCTGCAGTTCCTGCCGGAGGTCGAGCATCGCGGTGTAGGTAGGGACGACGAACACCTGGTCGCCCGGCGCCGTATCCCGGAGCACTGCGTCGAGCAGGGCAGCCGGCTCGCGGACGACGGCCGCGGGTTCGGGCCAGCCCGCATACTTGAGCCGCAGCGCCATGTCCTCGGCGCGGTCGCCGGCCGCCCACGCCGTGCCCACCAGGCCGTCGAGCAACTCGTAGTCGGTGTCCCAGATCCAGCTCACGTCGTGGCCATCGGCGAAGCGGTCGTTCAGGAGGAGCGCAACGCGGAGCTTGTTGCCCTGGTCAGCAGCGACCGCGGCGAGCAACCGCAGCACCTGGTTCGCCCCGGCCGGGTTCTTGGCGAGCAGGAGGCGCAGCTTCCGCCCTTCGAGCTCGGTCACCTCCTGGCGGCCGAAGGCGGCGCGGACATTTGCCACACCGGCGCGCAGGGCGTCATCGGGGAGGCCGAGCACTCGCCCGAGCGCGATCGCCGCGAGCGCGTTGTAGACGTTGTAGGCGCCGGTCAGGGGCATGGTGAGTTCGCCCAGTCCTGCGGCGGCGAAGCTGGCGGAATCGAGGCCGAGGCGGATGGCGCTGCCCGACGTCGCGGGCTGCGGCCGTGCCCGCCCGCAGCCGGTGCACCGCCAGTAGCCGATGTGCGCGAAGTAGCGGCGGTCGTAGGCGAAGGAGCCACCGCACCGCCCGCACCAGCGCGCATCGAAGGCGCCGGCGAAGTCGGTCGCGAAGGCGGGGTCATCGAGGCCGAACCAGTGGATCGGGCCATCCCACGCGAGCTCGAGGTCGGCGACGCTCGGGTCGTCGGCGTTGAGCACGAGCGTGGCATCGCGCGGGCTGTTCGCCAGGGCTTCGCGCCAGAACCCGGCCACGGTATCGACCTCGCCGTACCGGTCGAGCTGGTCGCGGAAGAGGTTCGTGAAGGCGAGGGCACGCGGTGCAAGCGCACGGGCGGCGGCGGGCAGTGTCGCCTCGTCGACTTCGAACAGGCCGAGCGTGCGTTGCGCACGCGGGATGGCGCCGGTGGGCCCGGCGATCGCGACGAGCGTGCTCGCGAGGCCGCGCATCAGGTTCGACCCCTCGCGGTTGTGCACGAACGGCTGGCCGGCCTCGGTGAGCATGCGCGCGAGGATGCGGGCGGTGGTCGTCTTGCCGTTCGTGCCCGTGATGAGCACGCGTCCGCGCCCCAGTTGTTGGCCGAGGTGCGCAACCACGCGCGGGTCGAGCCGCTCGGCGACCAGCCCCGGCAGTGCCGTGCCGCCGCCGCGCCCGAGCGCGCGCGTGACGAACCCGGCCGATCGGCCGGCGGCGACAGCTGCCGCGAGGCGGGGGTTCATTGGCCGATTCTCGCCGTCCGCAGCGGCTTCTGGCCAGCGAGCGTCATGGAAGTGCGTAGCGGTTGATGGCCGCGTGTGCGCCTTCGGAGCTGGTGACGAACGCGGCAGAGTCGGCGGTGAAGGCGATGGCCTCGCCCTGGCGCTCGGGCTGGAGCCGGATGCGCTGCGGTTCGCCGCCCAGTGCCTTCGCGATGTCCTCGTTCTCCGCGAGCGGCCAGAGGTACGCGTCGGTGTAGGTGCGAATGATGATGGCGGAGCGATCGGGCGCGATGTCGGCGCCGGTGGCGGGCCCGAACAACCGGACGCTCGCGACCTGTTCGAGCGTCACCGGGGCGCCGGCCTCCAGCGGCCCCTTCGCGCGGTAGACCGGCGAGGGGCCCAGCAGCTTCTTCGCGAAGATGTAGACGTCGCCGTTGGCGGGGTCGACCGCCATCGCCTCGGCGTTGTGTCCTTCGCCGTCGGGGTAGCGGAGCTCGAGTGCTTCGGCGCCGGGGATCGCCACCTCGCCCGCCGTCCCGGGGTCGGGCTCCGGGATGCGATAGATGACCACCCGGGCGCGCTGATCGAAGTTATCGCCGATGTCGCCCGCGTAGAGGTACGACTTTCCCGGTTCGGGACCGGGCCCGAGCGCGATGTCCTCCCAGTCCTCCGCCGCCGCGCCCGCGAGCCGGAACGTTCCCCGCGGAGCGCCGTTCGCATCGATGGCGAAGACCCGCGGCGTGTCGCCGGAGTCGTTGTGCGCCCAGAAGATGCCCGGGTGCACCCGGCTCGCGACGATGCCCGAGAGCTCACCGAGGTCACCCTGCTGGATTCGCGCGATGACAACGGGGTCGCTCGCCGTGACGGTCGGCGTCGCGCCCGGCGCGGAGGTGGTTTCGGGAACGTCTTCGGCGCGGCCGCGCTGCGTGTCGCCGCAACCTGAAGCCATCCACGCCGGCAGGACGAAGAGCAGCAGCAGGGCGAACCAGCGGTTGGCAGCAGCCACGCGCCGAGTGTGCCCTGTGCGCCGGTGCGGGTCACGCCGGCCGCTGCGTGCTTCGTGAAGGCGTGCTGACGTGGGGCGCCGCCGAATGTGGTTGTAAGAACGGCCAACCCTATACTCGCAACATGGCAGAGCAGCATGCGCTGGAACTTGCTACCGGGGGCGAAGAAGAGACGAGGGGCGTCGGCGAGCGCCTCGGACGCGTGCTCCGCAAGGGCGATATCGTTCTGCTCAGCGGCGACCTCGGGACCGGCAAGACGTGCCTCACCCAGGGCATCGGCCGCGGGCTCGAATGCAAGTCGCAGGTGAACAGCCCGTCGTTCGTGCTGATGAACGAATACGACGGCCGCGAAACCCTCTTCCACGTGGACCTCTACCGCATCGAGGACGTAGAAGAGCTGGACGACCTCGGGCTCTGGGACTACGCCGAGAAGGGCGTGCTCGTCATCGAATGGCCCGAACGCGGCGCGGACCTGCTCCCCGGCGATGGCCTCGTCATCGAGCTGCGCTACGGCGACGTCGACCGGCAGCGCCGCCTCCGCTTCCTGCCGAGGGGCCCGCGCGGCGAACAACTCGTCGATACACTCGGAGCAGCGTGACCACCGTCCTCGCCATCGACACCGCCTCCCCGACCTTCGCGCTTGCCGTCGCCGCCGGCGGCCAGGTTGCGCGTTCGATGCAGCACGACGGCGAGCAGGACCATTCGCAACAGCTGCTCGCGGCGATCGACCGGCTGCTCGGCGACAGCCGCCGGGAGCTGGGGGGCATCGTGGTCGTGCGCGGGCCGGGAAGCTACGCCGGCCTGCGCGTCGGCATCGCCACCGCCGAGGGCCTCGCCCTGGCGACCGGTGCTCCGCTCGCGGGCGTGGGGACCATGGAAGCGATCGCGGCGGCCAGCGGCGGGGACGGTGTGGCCATCCACCCCGCGGGGCGGGGCGAGTTCGCGGCCCAGCGGTTCGCAGGCGGCGTGCCCGAAGGCGAGCTGTTCGCGGCGCAACCCGGCGACCTGCAGGGCGAGCGGCTCGCGGGCGAGGGCGCCGCAGATCTCGGCGGCGCCGAAGTGACGCCCGAGGGGCGCGTCCGGTCGGCCCTGGTGCTCGGCCTCCCCCGCCTGGAATCGGCGGCGGCACATCCCGCCACCGCGATCTACCTGCGCGAACCAAACATCACCCGTCCGCGTCACCGCCCGGCGGCCGCGGGCTGACCGGAGGAACCATGCAACCCCAGGAACGCACCCTTGTCCTTGTGAAACCCGACGGCATGCAGCGCGGGCTCGCCGGCGAAATCCTGCGGCGCTTCGAACAGCGCGGCCTGCGGATCGTCGGGCTCAAGCTCGTGAGCGTGAGCCAGGAACTGGCCAGCCAGCATTACGCCGAGCACGAAGGGAAACCCTTCTACCCCGGGCTCATCTCCTACATCACCAGCTCGCCCGTCATCGCGGCGGTGCTCGAAGGCACCGGCGCGATCGCGCTCGTGCGCAAGACCATCGGCAAGACGGACCCCGCGGAGGCCGAACCGGGGACCATCCGCGGCGACCTCGGCATCGAAAAGGGCCGCAACCTGGTGCACGCGAGCGATGGCCCGCCCGCCGCGGAACGCGAAATCGCGCTCTGGTTCGGCAAGGACGAGGTCATCGGCTGGCCGCGCGACGTGGACCGCTGGATCCTCGAATAGCCGGCCCACGCGGCGAGCGCCCGGCGGTATGCTGGGCGCATGTTCATCCTCTTCTACGACTACGTTGACGACGTGCTCGAACGCCGGCCGCCGCTACGCGCGGAACACCTCGCGCTCGCGCGGGCCGCACACGAACGCGGCGAGTTGGGCCTCGCGGGCGCCTTCGCCGACCCGGTCGACGGCGCAGCACTGGTCTGGGATGTCGAGGACCAGGCGGTCATCGAGCGGTTCGTGGAGTCGGACCCGTACGTGCTGAACGGGCTCGTGAAGTCGTGGCGCATCCGGCCATGGACGGTGGTCATCGGGAAGTAGGGCGGTCAGGCGATGGCGAACAGCTCGCGGATGCGGGCGGCGATCGCGGGCACTGCCCGCCATCGCCATGGTGAGCGCCAGGTCATTCGGCGAGGCGGCGCAGAACCGGCCGGTACGTCTCGATAATCTCGGCCGTCACCGCCTGAAACTCCTCCGACACCTCGCCCTCAGCCGCCGCGTACGAGCTCGCGAGCTGGGCCGCGGCGAGCTCCTGCACCGACAGGTTCGATTCGGCCGCGCGCTTCGAAGGCTGCCGGTAGGTGCTCTCGTCGAGCTCGATAGTCAGCATGACCATGCGAAAGTGTAGCACGGGCCCCCGGATGCCACTCTGCAACGCGCTTGTTGTTCGGCCATAGCCGGCGTTGCCCGTTCCCCTCGCCCCGGCGCGGACGATGGACCACAAACGCCAGAGGAGGTGCGGGATGGTCGAAATTGGCTACACCCTTTCGAGCGAGGAGACGGGGCCGCGCGAGCTGGTACGGCTCGCGGCCATGGCCGAAGACTACGGCTTCACCTTCGCGCTCATGTCGGACCACTACCATCCGTGGGTCACCAACCAGGGGCAGTCGCCGTTCGCGTGGGCCACGCTCGGCGGGATTTCGCGAAGCACCAGCCGCCTTCGCGTCGGCACGGGCGTCACCTGCCCCACGATGCGCATCCACCCGGCGATCATCGCCCAGGCCGCGGCGACCGTCGCCGACATGTTCGAGGGGCGGTTCTTCCTGGGGCTTGGCGCCGGCGAGAACCTGAACGAGCACATCTTCGGCGACCACTGGCCCCAGCCGGCCACGCGCAACGAGATGCTCATGGAGGCGATCGACATCATCCGCGCGCTGTGGACCGGCGACGAAGTGAACCACTACGGCGACTACTTCACCGTCGACGAGGCGAAGCTGTTCACGCGGCCCCAGCAACCGCCGCCGATCTATGTCGCGGCCAGCGGCCCGAAGGCGGCAGAGCTCGCAGCCGAGAACGACGGCCTGATCGGCACCGCGCCGAACAGGAACGTGATCGACGCGTTCGAACAGGCCGGCGGCCGCGGGAAGCCGCGCATCGCCCAGCTCACCGTCTGCTACGACGAAGACGAAGAGCGCGCGAAGCAGACCGCCACGCACTACTGGCCGAACGCCGGGCTCGCCGGGAACGTGAACTGGGAGATCAAGACGGTCGACCACTTCGACCAGCTGTGCCAGATGGTGACGCCCGACATCATCGCGAAGACGGTCGTGGTGGGCCCCGACCCGCAGAAGTACCTGGAGGCCATCAACGCCTACGCGGAGGCCGGCTACACGCACGTCTACGCGCACCAGGTCGGGCCCGACCAGGAGAAGTGGATGACGTTTGCCGCGAAGGAGATCCTGCCGAAGTTCGGCCAGCAGGCGGCGGGGACGGAGCCGGCCATGGCCGACCGGGAGCTCGGCGCGCGGGCGTAGGACGGCCGGGAGACGGCCCGGAAAGTTGCGCGACGGACCGTCAAACCGGTGTTAAGACGGGCACGAGTCAACGCGATTGCAAGCGTGGGACGAGGCCGGCGCGACGCCAGCAATGGGAAAGCTGTTTAGCTCGAAGGGAAGTCCTGTTTCGGAGTCTCTCGATGACTCACCCGCGCTCGGCCGCGCTGTTTGCGGCCATCCTGGTTGCGTTCTCCGCCGCCCTCGCCGGCTGCGACAGCGGCGACGACAACGACAACAACGCCACCGCGACGGCTACCGCCAGCCAGCCCGCGAGTCCCGCGGCCAGCACATCCGGTGGCGAGCAGTCGGCCGTTGCGGGCGTCCGTGGCTCGATCGCCGATATCGCCTCCGCCTCGGTGCCGTCCGTTGTTCGCGTGGGCGTCGGCTGCCAGGGCGGCAATAGCCAGCAGTGCGCCGGCGTGGGCAGCGGCTGGTTGTTCGACGACAACGGGAACTTCGTCACGAACAACCACGTCGTCGCGCTCGGAGGGCAGCGTGGCACGGCCCGGCAGGTCATCCTCACGACCGTGGACGGCCGCGATATCCCCGCCACCGTGGTGGGGACGGACGAGCGGACCGACCTGGCCGTGGTGCGCGCCGACGACCCGGCCGCGCTCGAAGGGATGAACCCGTTCCAGCTGGCCGACAGCCGTGCGGCTCGCATCGGTGACCCGGTGATCGCCATCGGCTTTGCGCTCGACCTCGGGATATCGCCGAGCGTCACCACGGGCGTGCTGAGCGCGAAGGAGCGCCAGGTCCTCGAGCCGAGCACGGCGCTGTTCGGCGTGCTGCAGACCGACGCAGCCATCAACCCGGGGAATAGCGGCGGACCGCTGCTCGATGCGACCGGGAAGGTGCTCGGCGTGAACACGGCGGGGGCGGAGGGTGCACAGGGCATCGGGTTCGCCGTGAGCTCGAAGACGGTCGAAGCCGTGGCCGGTCAGATCCTCGCAAAGGGGCACGTCGACCGCGGCTTCCTCGGCATCGGCTTCGAAGATGTCACGCCGGGGCTCGCGGACCAGCTCAAGGTGCCGGTGAAGCAAGGCGTGGTCATCGAACAGGTCGCCCCGGCTTCGCCGGCCGATCGCGCAGGTCTCCAGCCGAACGACGTCATCACGAAGATCGGCGACATGGACATCCAGAGCTCTGGCGATGTGCCGCTGGCGCTGCTGCAGTCCGCGCCGGGCGAGCAGATCGCGGTGGAATACTTCCGCGGGCCCGACCAGCACACCGCCCAGGTCACGCTCGGCGAGCCACCGGAGCTCCCCTGAGGGCGCAAGGAAGGGGCAGCAGCCGCGCCGCCCCGCCGCCGGGGCCGGGCGGACTCAGTCGTCAGTCGTCGGTGCTTAGCGGCCGGCGCTCACTGGACGAACCGCATCAGCAGCACCGCGGCGTAGAGGGTGGTGAGGACGGCGGCCGTATGGATGAGCGTGGTCACGGGATTTCCCATTGGTGTGTGTTCATTTATGGAAACGTCAGAACGGGAGAAATAGTTCCGTGGCCGATCGATCTTTACGTGAGATCCAGTCACACAACCGGGCCTTCGGGGGGCTTCGCCGCTAGCGGGGCAGGAGCAGCCGCTCGATCCACTCGCGGTGCTCGTCGAAGTGGTCGTAGGTATCGCCGGCTATCCACTCAATGATCGCCGCGCCGGCGTTGGGGCCCGGCTGCTCCGGCTGGAATTCCCGGTACGGGCGCTGCAGGTCCTCGCCGCCCAGGTTCGCGAGCGCGGCGAGGAGCTCTTCGTGCACGGACTGGAAATCGGTGAGCACCTGCGCGAGGTTCCAGCCGGCTCTCCGCTCCCGCATGCCCGCGTTGATGGCGTCAGTCTCGCCCGACGCGAACAGCTCCTCCGTGGCGTCGACCGCTGAGTGCCGGGGCCGGCCGTCGAGCAACTCGACGAGCGAGCGCTCCCAGCCGGCGATGTGGGCGAGGTGGTCCTTCGCGCTCCAGCCGTCTTCGCCGGGCTCCAGCAGCCGTTCGCTGGGAACCGAGTTGACCAGCTCTTCGAGCGCCGCCCGCGAGCGGTGGATGCGCTGCACCAGCTCCTCGACGGTTCGCGGGTGGCCCTCGGCGGTCATCGCTTCCTCCCCGGCTACGGGGCGAGCAGAGCCTCGATGTACTCGCGGTGCTCGTCGAAATGGTCGCAGGTGTTGCCACAGATCCAGTCGGTGATGGGCTTGCCGGTGTCCTCGCCCGGCTCATCCGGCTGGAAGTGTGAATAGCCGCGGCGCAGGTCTTCGTCCGAAAGGCGCGCAAGCGCTTCGAGGCAGGCTTCGTGCGCGCCCTGGTAGTCGCTCAGCACCTGCGCGAGCCGCCACGCCGCCCGGCGCTCGTACACCTTCGCATTGACCGCGTCGGTGTCCTCGCTGCGGTACTCCTCGGCGGTCAGATCAAGTGCCCGGTGGCGGGGCCGCCCTTCGATCAGGGCCACGAGCGACCGTTCCCACGCGGCGAGGTGCGCCAGGTGATCCTTCGCGCTCCAGCCGTCGGCGCCGGGCCGTTCGAGCCGGGGTGGAGGAGCGCTGGCAATCAGCCGGTCGAGCTTTTGGCGCGAGGCCTCGATGCGCTCGATC
>JBLNCO010000075.1:0-3758 GCA_050260715.1 Hyphomicrobiales bacterium
TTCCCTACTTCTCGCCCAAGTGAGCGGCAGCCGAAGAGGGACCAGAGGAGATCGAACGTGAGTCTTGTCGAATACGCAGTTGAGGATCGGATTGCGACGATCCGCATGAATCGCCCCGAGCGGCTGAACGCAATGTCCCGCGAAATGCGAGAAGAACTGGTGGCGCGCTTCCAGGACTTCATCCGCGACGACAACGCCTGGGTGGGAATCCTCACCGGCACCGGCCGGGGGTTCTGCGCCGGCCGCGACCTCAAGGCGCAGGCTGCAGGGGGCGCTCCGCCGACGCCGGTCTACACCGACGAGTGGAACCTGTTTGGCATCGCCAATACCGATAAGCCGCTCATCGCCGCCGTCAACGGCTATGCGATCGGCGCCGGCTGGTACATGGCTGCCGGCTGCGACATTCGTGTCGCTGCCGAGTCCGCAAAGTTCGGCATGGGCGAAGTACCGACCGGAGTGCTCGGACCCTATTGGTTCCCTGTGGCCGAAGTCTTGCCCTGGTGCGTCGGCGCCGAGATCACGCTCCTCGGCGAGAACCTGCCCGCATCTCGCTTGCTCGAACTCGGGCTCGTGAATGAGGTGGTCCCGGACGAGCGGCTCATGGACGCTGCCTTGCGCTGGGCACGGAAGTTCGTTGCACTCCCCCCGCTCCATGTCCGCAAGACGAAGGAGCTCATGATGCAGATGCGCAACATTCCCTCGGCCGAAATGCTCCAGCAGGAGGCCGACGCGCGGAGCTACCTCAACGCCCTCGACGATACCCGGGAAGCGGCGGCCGCCTTCGCAGAGAAGCGCGCGCCCCAGTTCCAGGGCCGCTAGCGGACAAGGGAACGCCGTTGGACTACACCTGGCCCCCGGAGCTTGCACGCTTTCGGGACGATGTCCGTGCCTTCGTGCGCAAGCACCGCTCGCCCGAGCTCCTTGCCGAGATCGAAGAGATGGATCGTAGCCCGGGACTCGGGCCCCGGGTTCGTGCCGTGGTGGAAGAGCTCGAACGGCGAGGCTGGCTCCGGATTAGTTGGCCGGAAGAGCTGGGTGGTGCCGGCCAGTCGATCTGGTATCAGTTCATTCTCACCATGGAACTGCGCTACGGCGGGCTTCCGTACCAGCGCGATAACACCGCGGCCATGGTCGGCCCTGCCATCCAGCGGTTCGGCACAGAGGAGCAGCGCAAGGAACTGCTGCCACAGATCTACAGCGGAGAGATCACCTGCGCGCTCGGCTATTCCGAACCGGACGCAGGAACCGACCTTGCTTCGCTGAAGCTTCGCGCCACCCGCGATGGCGACGATTACGTCATTCGCGGCCAGAAGATCTGGACATCGGGAGCGCACCGTTGCACCCACGTCTGGCTCGCCGCGCGAACCGACCCCGAAGCCCCGAAACACCGGGGCATTTCGATGTTCCTCCTCCCCCTCGATACACCCGGCATCACCATCCAGCCGATTTACGTTCTCACGGGCCACCGCACCAACGAGGTGTTCTACGACGACGTACGCGTTCCCGCGTCGATGCGCATCGGTGAGGAAAATCGCGGCTGGTACATCATGACAAACGCCCTCGACCACGAGCGCGTCACGGTCGGAACGACCACCTACGTCGACCTCGTGCTGCTCTTCGAAGGCCTCATCGCCCACCTGCGGGAGCACGCGCCCGCAAAGCTTGCCGACCCCACAATCCGCCATCGGCTCGCGCAACTGAAGCTCGATCTGCACGCGCTCCGGGCGCTGCTCTTCGCCACCGCCGCAAAGGTCGATGCCGGCGAAACGCCGACCAAGGAGGCCTCGATGGTGAAGGCGTGGGGCACCGAGTTGCGTACGCGCCTTAGCTCGATAGGGATGGACATCCTTGGCCGGGCCGGTGCGATCGAGAAAGCGTCGGGCGACGCACCGCTCGATGGCGAGCTCGAGCATTCGTACCGCTTCTCCCCGATATCGCGATTCACGGCCGGGGCCAACGAAGTCCAGCGAAACATCATCGCGCAGCGCGGGCTTGGGCTGCCCCGGTAGGAGAACCTGTGCAGATACATCTCAACGAAACCCAGCGCTTGCTGCGCGATTCGCTCCGCGACCTGCTCGAACGGGAGTTGCCTTTCGATCGCGTGCGCGAACTCGAGCGGTCCGGCGAATGGGACGCGTCCCTCTGGGCAACTCTGCGGTCCAGTGGATGGCTCGCGCTCCCTTTTCCTCGCGAATCTGGCGGAGAAGGCGGCTCGCTCGTCGAGACCGCGGTGCTCATAGAGGAGCTCGCCCGGCGTGCTGCCCTCGTACCGTTCGTCGAAACGGTCGCGTCAGCTCTCGTCCTCGCGCCAGGCCACCCGGAAGCCGTGAGGCGCGTCATCGCTGGCGAAGCAACCATAGCCCCTGCCCTGTTCGGCGCCGATGACTCGCCGCGAACGGGAGCCGAGGTCGTAGGCGGAAAGCTCTCCGGCGAGAAACAATCCGTCGACTATCCAGCCGCCTCGTTGCACCTCATCTCGGCCCGAATGCACGACGCGGTAGGGCTGGGGCTCGTTTCGTCAGACGATCCCGGCGTTAGTGTTTGTCCGGTAGCGCACATCGGGCGTTCGCCGAAGGCGCGGGTGACCTACCAGCAAGTACCTGTCAGTATTACCCTTGAAAGTGCGGAGCTCGAAACGCTACTTGGGCTCGGCACATTGCTATCGGCCGTCCAGTGTCTCGGTTCGGCCCAGCAGGCATTTGATATGACGGTTGCCTACGTAGCAAACCGGGTTCAATTTGGCCGGCCTATCGGCACCTTCCAGGCGGTGCAGCACGAGTGCGCCGATATGGCGACGCTCCTTGAGATCACGCGTTTCCTCGTGTACCAGGCGGTGGCAAAATTCGCCGCCGGTGCTGCACAACCAGATGACATCGCTGGCGCCAAGGCATGGGCAGCACGAACAGCTGTTGACGTGACGATGATGTCCCATCAGCTTCACGGTGGTATCGGCGTTACCGAGGAATATGACCTCAACTTCTTCAGTCGGCGCGCCCGTGACCGAGCGCTCGCATGGTCGACGGAGACTGAATGCCTCCGCGTCGTTGCTGAAGGCGTGGATGCACCGGAGGCATGGGTGTGACCGAAGGAATCGACTTCGAGACGGAATCCCGCACGGACGGATCCCCGAATCTGGCCAGCCAGCCCAACGGCGCCCGCCACCGGACCGCGGCGGAAGGCGACGGTGCTGGCCGCCGGCGCCGGCACTCTTCGAACGACGTCCCTTCCACGTCCGAGGACCGCACCACAGAGCGCAAACGGGAGCTCATCGAAGTAGCAGGCCGGTTGTTCGCGGAGCGGGGCTTCCACGGCACATCCATGGCCGATATTGCGCGCGAGTTCGGCGTCCGCAAGGCCACGCTCTACCACTGGGTGGAGAGCAAGGAATCCCTCCTCGCCCAGGTCCTCGCCGATGTCTCGTACGACGCCGCCCGAGAGATGCGGGAAGTCGTGTCACTCGATCTCCCGGCCGCGGAACGCTTCCGCATGATGGTTCGCATCCACATAGATTCGTGGGCGCAGAATCCGCACAACATGAAGGTTGGTCTGAGCGAAGGCCGTTGGCTCGAAGGTGAGGCCCGGGAACGCTGGATTCACAGCCGCGTCGAGATCGAGGAGATGTACCGCCAGGTCCTGGCAGATGGCCGGGCGAGCGGTGAATTCGACATAAAACCAAGGGAGCTAACCCTCGTCCTCAACAGCGCGTTGGGAGTCATGCAGTGGTTCCCGCGCTGGTATGAGTCCGAAGGCTGGGCAAC
>JBLNCO010000076.1:0-4472 GCA_050260715.1 Hyphomicrobiales bacterium
TTGCTGGACGTCCACCGTGGCGTCCAGCAACGCATCCGCAGCGGCATCGCCGGTACGCAGGAAAGGACACACCCCGTGCCAACGCTGAAGACAACCGACGGCACCGAGATCTTCTACAAGGACTGGGGCAGCGGCCCGGCGGTCACGCTCTCCCACGGCTGGCCGCTGAACGCCGACGCCTGGGATGTCCAGTCGCTGTTCCTCGTACAGAACGGCTATCGCGTCATAGCCCACGACCGGCGCGGGCACCGCCGTTCGAGCCAGACCTCGTCCGGCAACGACATGGATGGCTACGCCGACGACCTCGCGCTCGTCATGAACGAGCTGGACCTCACCGGCGCGACAATGGTCGGCCATTCCACGGGCGGCGGCGAAGCCGCCAGGTACATCGGCCGCCACGGCAGCCGGCGCCGTCGCCCGCGTGGTGCTCGTCGCCGCCGTACCGCCGGTCATGGTGCAGTCCGAGGCCAACCCGGAAGGCCTGCCCATCAGCGTCTTCGACGACCTCCGGCGCGGCCTCGCCAGCGACCCTTCGCAGTTCTACAAGGACCTCGCCCGCCCGTTCTATGGCGCGAACCGCCCGGGGGCGAATGTCTCGGAGGGGCTACTCGACCAGTTCTGGCTGTGGGGCATGCAGGCCGGCCTCAAGAACGCCTACGAAAGCATCAAAGCTGTTTCGGAGACCGACTTCACCGAGGACCTCAACAGGTTCGATGTGCCGTGCCTTGTGCTCCACGGCGAAGATGACCAGATCGTTCCCGTGAAGGATTCGGCGCACAAATCGGCGAAACTCATCAAGGGCGCGAAGGAGGCCTACTATCCCGGCGCCCCGCACGGCCTTACCGCCACACATCGCGACCAGTTCAACGCCGACCTGCTGGCCTTCCTGCGGAGCTGAGGCGCCGCGCTTCGCCCGTTCGGCCAGCGAACCGGGTCGTACCCCCGGGAGGAATCGAACCTCCGCACATGGTTTAGGAAACCACTGCTCTATCCGCTGAGCTACGGGGGCACGCAACTGGCGCCGCTCGGCGCCGTTCGTCAGTGTAGCAAGCGTGCGCGCCTGCGCCGACTACGTTCCGGGTTCGACGTCTACGTAGAGGCCGTAGGACATGTCGCCTTGGCCCTCCCATTGCGCGAACACGACCACGATGTACTTCCCGGGTCCCGAGGGCGCGGTCGTGCCCGAAAAGCCGCCCGCGCCGGGGGCGAGGCCACCCCAGACGCGGACGTCGCCCTCGGGCGCGGGCGCCGTCGCCGGGGCTTCGATCCAGGTGACCGTGAAGTTGTCGGGGACGCCCGCTTCGAACGAGAATGCGACCCGTTCGCCCGGGTGCAGCGGCACCGGGTCGACGTTCGTGAGCGGCCCGGCCATATCGATGCACTTGCCCGACCAGCACCCGGTGCCGGCCACGAGCGGCTCCGCGTCGCCGCTGCTGTTGCGCAGGTACACCGCCGGGGCGTCGCCATCGTCGCCGGTCGCGGTGGCCTGGGCGTCATCGTCATCGCCGCCGCCACAGGCAGTGAGCGCCGGCAGGCCAAGCACAACGATGGCGAGCACCGCAATCAGTGCCCGCCATCGAATCCGCCCGGCGCTACCGTTCAGGCGCGAATCTCCCGTAGCCGGTGCTGCAGATCGATGTACTGGTCGGCCGCGTGGCGAAGGTTGTTCGCGGTGCTGGCGCCGACCGCGACCACTTCGCAGCGCACGCCGTGACGCTGCACGAATTCGACCAGCGGCTGGAAGTCGCCGTCGCCGGAGACAAGGCACACGACATCGAGGCGGTCGAGCATCGAAATCACGTCGAGCGCCATTTCGATGTCCACGTTTGCCTTGATGGTGCCGTCGGCGAAGCGCTTCAGCGGCTTGGCGACGATCTTGAAGCCCTTATCGAGGAACGGTTCGGCGAAGCGCTGCGTCTCCATGCTGACGTTCGGGTCGTCGTGCACGGGGGAGTAGGCCATCGCGCGGACGAGCTCACGGTCCTGCGTGAGCATCTTCAGCACCTTCGCCCAGTCGAACCGGGCGCGAAGCCGGTCGCAGGCCAGCTCGATGTTCGCCGCGTCGACGAACACCCCGACGCGCGGGGGCCGGGTGGCCGGGTGCGAGCCAACCGACGACAGCTTTCGCGCGAGGTCTTCCTGCACGCGAAGGAGGTGTTCGATCTGGCGGTTCTGCTGTTCGAGGGCCCGCAGGATGGCTGCGGTGGAGCCGTTCTCCGGCGGTGCCACCTCTGCTGGTTCGGCCGCCGGCTTGTCGGAGCGCCGGGCGCGCGTGCGCGAAGCTGGCTTGGGCTGAGGTGCCGGTTCCTCGCGCGTTTCCGGCTCTTCGGCCGGGACTTCGGCCTTCGCGACGGCGCTCCGGCGAGGCGCCCGCTTCCGCGGAGCCACCGGTTCCGCCTCGGGCTCGGCGGCCACAGGTTCGGGTTCGACGGCCTCGTCGCTCGCTTCGACCTCCGGGGAGTTGGCGAGGACTGCGGCGACGGTTTCCTCGTCGGCCGCCTCGACCTTCGGCTTCGGCGCTCGCGAGCGGCCCCGGGCGCCGCGGCTGCCGCGCCGTGTTCGCTTCTGAGTCTCCTCCAGTGCTTCGGGGGAAGGTTCGGGGTGAGGCTCGATGGTGGGATCCGGCGCCGCTTCGGCCGGCTCTTTCCGCCTGGGGAAAATGTTCAATACCAAGTGTTTAGACGCCCATCCTTTGAAGAACGGAAATTCGTGCGGCGACCTGTCCGGCGATTCGCTCGATGGCCGCCGCGGATTCGGACTCGGGGTGCTGCACAACGATCGGCGTGCCTGCGTCACCGCCCTCGCGCACAGCCGGTTCGATGGGGATAGCCCCGAGAAAATCGATGCCGAGCTCGTCGGCTGCCTTTTCCGCGCCGCCGTGCCCGAAGATGTCGTAGCGCTTGCCCGTATCCGGCGCCACGAAATAGCTCATGTTCTCCACCATGCCGAAGACGGGAACGTCGAGCTTTTCGAACATCGCCACCGCCTTCGACGCGTCTTCGATCGAGACGTCCTGCGGGGTCGAGACGATGACGACCCCCGCGATCGGCGCGTCCTGGGCCATGCTCATCGAAGCGTCGCTCGTGCCCGGCGGCAGGTCGATGACCAGGTAGTCCAGGTCATCCCAGGGCACATCGTGGAGGAGCTGGCGAACGGCGCTGCCGATCATCGGCCCACGCCAGACGACGGGCGTGCCCTTCGGAAGCAGGAAGCCGATCGACACCACCTGCACGCCGAAGCGCTCGATGGCGCGCAGGCCTTCGGTGCTCTCGCGCTGGATCCCCGGCTTGAGCCCGAACATCGTCGGCAGGTTCGGGCCCGTGATGTCGGCGTCGATGATGCCGACCTTCGCGCCAGCCTTCGCGAGGGCGCAGGCGAGGTTGGACGCGACCGTCGACTTGCCGACGCCTCCCTTATTACTGGCGACGGCGATGATGTTGCGCACGCCTTCGACCGGCTTCTGGCCCTCCTTGGGGTTCGAAGCGCGAACGTTGGCGCCCCAGTCGAGCGCGAGGTCGGAAATGCCGAGGGGCTCGAGCGCCTTGCGCACGTCCTGTTCGATCGTTGCCTTGAGGGGACAGGCGGGCGTGGTGAGCTCGATCGTCAGACGGACCGATGTGCCCTCGACGGCAAGGTCTTTGACCATGCCGAGTCGGACGATGCTGGCGTGGAGTTCTGGGTCGTTCACCGTCGCGAGCGCAGCCAGAACTTCGTCGTGGCTCACGGCGTGCGGAGCTGTCATGGGGGCAGTACCTTTCGCTGGCGGTTCCACCGCCTGGGGATCCGCCGGGCCCGGGGCGCGGCGGGATACACGTGGCGCGCTGCCTGCTTCCTCGCGGCGCGCAACCTCTCAGGACCAGTATGGCACGTCCGGGCGTTGTGTGTCGCATCTCACGCCAGTGCAGCCACTGCAGCCCCAAACTGGCTTCGAAGCGACCGGGGAAAGGCATGCGGAAGAGACGGTTGCGATTTACGCGTTCTTTTGCGAGCCACCGATACCGTTTCTGCGTACTCTGCTACGATCCTTACCAGACGGTAAGTTCCTGAGAGGTTCGTGAATGACACATGCAGATTCGATGGAGAAGGCGAGCATTCCGACCGTTTGCCGCCACCACTGGGTTATCGAGACACCGAATGGCTCGGTAAGCGGTGGCTATTGCAAGCGTTGCGGTGCTTCCAGGGAATTCCGGAACTCCAGCGAAGACCTGATGTGGGACAGCGATAGCTTCAGCCTGAATGGCTCCCGCTACCGCGGGCGGCGCAACGATTCGCAGCCCGCACAGGACCTCTCCTGAGCGCGTACCACAGCAGCGAGTTTCTCGCCCGCCACCGATCGATAGTGGCGTCACTCCCGTTCGCGCCCGCCGCCCGGCACCGGGAGATGTACGTCGAGCATGAGCGTTACGACGCGCACCGCCGCAGTGACCAGTGCCCCGGCAACCGCCGCGCTGCCGCTTGACGCGGGCTCGACG
>JBLNCO010000077.1:0-4886 GCA_050260715.1 Hyphomicrobiales bacterium
CGTCGCTGCTCGCTGTCCGGGCGGCCGTGACCACCAGGCCCAGCGGCCCACGCAGCTCGTGGCACACGAGTGCGAGTGACAGCTCGTCCAGGCCGGTAACCTGATTGTCACTTTCCATGCCCGGCAGGGTACGCCGCGCTTTTGCGGGATGAGAATAGACAGAACAGATCATTTTTCGCCAACGCGGTGCGTGATCAGTCCTGTCTAGGCACCTGCCCAGTGCATGACCAGTCAGGGCTGATCAGGCTGTCGCGGCGGTGGACCGAACGAGCCCTCGACGTGTGCTCAACGTTTCCCGGCCGCTCCCGGTAGCGCCGATGTGCACGCCGTTGGTGGCGCGATTCGGTGGCCCGCCTGGCACCCGAGCAGTGACCGTACGCCGAAAAAGTAGCGCCCGCGTGGAGTGGTGAATCTGCGCGCAACGTTCCCCCGCTGTGACACTCGCTAGTGCCGATTCATGTCTTCGGAAGCCGCTATCCAAATGCGCGAAATGCACTTCCTGAGTCTGGTCCGGGGACCGGTGCCCGGCGGGAGCCAGCCTCGACCTCCGTTACCTGGCGGTCACCACGTTCGCGGCCGGCTCGGGACCGCTCCCTGATAGGGAAAACCCTTATTGCTGACCCAGAAATCGCCGTCCACCGTTCGTCCACCGGGACGGAAAGCGCGAAATTTTGGTTCATTATGGTGTGTAGGTCTTCGGGCTGTGTCTATTTCTTCACAGAGAATCGCGTTTTTATCGCGCCTTCTCTTCACGTTTTGTTGTCTAGGAGCGGCATGAAAGGCCGCGAAAAGGCCCGCTCGGCTACCGGAGCGCCACGCACGCGCCCTCAATTTTTCTCCCACGCGTCCCACGCACCCTCTGCCGTGGTCCGGCCCGCGCCGGCCGGAGCACCTACGAGGGCATGCTGTGATCAAGGGCTCGACCGCGTTTCACCGGGGAAGGACTGCGCCTTCCGATGCGCCCCTGGCAGCCGCCGGCCGGCCCCACATCCTCTTCCTGGGCACGGTCTACGCCGGGCACGAGACCCGGTTCATGAACCTCCGCGAGCACGCGCAGGGCGAATCGCGCGCCACAACAACGTTCCATTCGGTCCGCGGCTGGAAGCAGGACGGCTTCTTCGAGCGCCTGCCCGTCCCCCGCGGCGTGCGCGGGCGGCTTCGCGCGCTGCAGGAGGCCTCGCGCTTCGCCGCCTTTCCCCGCCCCGACGCCATCTGGACCTCCGCGACCGAGATCCTCACCCCACTCCTCTGGTCGCAACTCGGTCCGCTCCGCCGGCCGCTCGTGCTCGATATCGACTGCACCGCAGAGCAGCTGGAGGAGATGGCCCCCTACTACTTTGACCGTGGCCCGAAACGCGGCCTGCGGAAGGCGCAGTCACGTGCCCAGGAGCGGCTGCTCTTTCGCTTCGCCGATATCGTCACCCCCTGGTCGAACTGGGCCGCCGATGGCCTGCGCGCCGGCGGATTCCCCGATAGCCGGATCCGCGTACTGCCCCCGGGCATCGACCTCGAACGCTGGGCGCCTGTCGCCCGCGCGCCACGGCCGCCCGAGCGCCCGCTGCGCCTGCTCTTCGTTGGCGGCGATTTCGCGCGCAAGGGCGGCGACCTGGTGGTCGATGCGGTGCTCGGCCCGCTGCGTGGCCGGGCGGAACTCGACATCGTGACCCGCGACGACGTCCCGGAGGCCCCGGGCGTGCGCGTCCACCGCGCCACCCCGAACTCGCCCGAGCTGCGCGCGCTCTACGCGAATGCCGACCTGTTCGTGCTCCCCACCCGCGCGGAGTGCTTCGGCATCGCGACCGTGGAGGCGATGGCCAGCGGGCTGCCGGTTATCATGGGTGATGTCGGAGGTGCGCGGGATATCGTGCAGGATGGCCGCACCGGCTGGCTCATCCCGCCCGACGCCGAGGCGCTTCGCGACCGGCTCGAACGTGCGTTCCGGCAACCGGCTCGGCTCGCCGCCATGGGCGCCCGCGCCCGCAAGGTGGCCTGCGAACGCTTCGACGGCGCCCGCAACGACGCCGCGATCGTCGAATTGATGCTGGAGCTCGCCACCTCGCGCAAGCAGCGCGGCTAGCGCAGGCCCCGGGCCTCCCGGGAACTGCCCGCCGGAACGTCCCGGCGTGCCGGCGTGTGCGCCGCGGCCGCTGGCGCCCGCTTCCCATTCCTTCCCGCGCCCTATCACAAGCTGATCTACACTGAGTTCGATATGCCCAAGCTCGGTTTCATCGGCCGCATCGTCGGCGACTCCAACGACAAAGAGATCAAGCGGCTCCGCCCGCTGGTCGACGAGATCAACGAAATCGGCGAAGAGTACGCCACCCTCACCGATGATGAGCTTGCGGCCAAGACCGGCGAGTTCAAGGCACGCCTCGAAGAAGGCGAGACACTCGACGACCTCCTGCCCGAGGCGTTCGCCGCCGGCCGCGAGATGGCCACCCGCAAGGTCGGCGAGCGGCCATACGACGTGCAGCTTATAGGCGGCATCGTGCTCCACCAGGGCAAGATCGCCGAGATGCGCACTGGTGAGGGCAAGACGCTCACCGCCGTGCTTCCCGTGTATCTCAACGCGCTCGAAGGGCGGGGCGTTCACGTCGTTACCGTGAACGACTACCTGGCCCGCCGCGACGCCGTCTGGTATGGCCCCGTCTACCACGCGCTCGGCATGAGCGTCGGCGTCATCCAGCACAACGGCGTTTCGTACATGTACGAGCCCGGCTACCGCCCGTCCGAAGAGAACGGTGGCGGCGGGCTCGAAGACCTTCGCCCCTGCGATCGCCGTTCCGTGTACGCCGCCGACATCACCTACGGCACGAACAACGAATACGGCTTCGACTACCTGCGCGACAACATGGTCCGCGACCTCAAGGACCGCGTGCAGCGCCCGCTCAACTACGCGATCGTCGACGAGGTCGACAACATCCTCATCGACGAGGCGCGGACGCCGCTCATCATCAGCGGTTCGGCCGAAGAGGCGAGCGCGACCTACATGGCCTTCGCGCGGGCGGTACGCGGGCTGGCCGAAGAGCGCGACTACCTGATCGACGAGAAGGCGAAGCACGTTGCCCTCACCGAAGAGGGCATCGAGAAGGTCGAACGCGCGCTGGGCATCCCCGACCTGTTCCACGGCGACTCCCGGCTTGCCCGCCACCTCGAGGCTGCGCTCGACGCCGAATACCTGAAGCGCCTCGACCGGGACTACGTCGTCAAGGACGGCGAGATCATCATCGTCGACGAGTTCACGGGCCGGCTCATGCCCGGCCGCCGCTGGAGCCACGGTATCCACCAGGCCGTCGAAGCCAAGGAAGGGCTGAAGGTCCAGCGCGAATCGGTCACCTACGCGACCATCACCTTCCAGAACCTCTTCCGCCTGTACGAGAAGCTCGCCGGCATGACCGGTACCGCAGAAACCGAAGCGGAAGAGTTCTCGAAGATCTACGACCTCGATGTGGTCGTCATCCCGACGAACCGGCCGATGATCCGCGAGGACCACTCCGACGTCGTCTACATCAACGAACGCGCGAAGTTCAACGCGGTCGTGAACGAAATCGAGGAGATGAACAAGCAGGGCCGCCCGGTCCTCGTCGGCACCACCTCGATCGAGAAGTCGGAATACCTCTCGCAGCTCCTGCTCCGAAAGGGCATCCAGCACGAAGTGCTGAACGCGAAGCAGCACGAACGTGAAGCCCGGATCGTCGAGCAGGCCGGCCAGGAAGGCGCCGTCACCATCGCGACGAACATGGCCGGCCGCGGTACCGACATCAAGCTCGGCCCCGGCGTCGCGGAAAAGGGCGGCCTCCACGTCATCGGCACCGAGCGCCACGAATCGCGGCGCATCGACAACCAGCTTCGCGGCCGCGCTGGCCGCCAGGGCGACCCCGGCTCCAGCCGCTTCTTCGTCTCCTTCGGCGACGACATCATGCGCCGCTTCGCCCCCGACTGGGTGCCCGGCATGATGCAGAAGCTCGGCATGACCGAGGACATGCCGCTCGAATCGCGCATGGTCGCGCGCGCCATCGAACAGGCGCAGCAGAAGGTGGAGGGCCACAACTTCGACGTCCGCAAGCGGCTCGTCGAGTTCGACGACGTCATCAACGAGCACCGCGCGGTCATCTACGGTGAGCGCGACAAGATCCTCCACGGCGTGGACACCCGCGCCAACGTGCTCGGCATGATCCTCGAAGAGGTCGAGCGCATCGTCACGAATATCCCGGGGCGCGACCCGGATTCGCTCGACCTGCTGCTCACCGAGCTCCGCGAAATCCTCCCGCCCGAAGACCTGCCCGACCACGACGAGATCGAGGACCTCGGCGACGAGCTGAAGGACGAGCTCCTCGACCGCGTCGAGGACCGCTACGAGCAGTTCGAGCAAACGGTCGGCGAAGAGAACATGCGCAAGGTCGAGCACTGGCTGCTGCTCGAGTCGATCGACTTCCACTGGCGCGAACACCTCACTGCCGTGGAAGACCTGCGCCAGAGCATCGGCCTGCAGGCCTACGCACAGATCGACCCGCTCGTCGCCTTCAAGCGCGAAGGCTACGACATGTTCACCCAGCTCCAGGACAACATTCGCCGCCAGGTCGCGCGGACCGTGTTCAAGGTGAAGGTGACCGAGACGCCGGCCACGCCTTCGCCGCAGCAGCAACGGGCGGCGGCGGTCAACGGCGCCGCCGGCGATGGCCGCGCGCGTCCGGTGCTCGCCGGGTCATCGGCGCCGGCGGCATCGGCGTTGCGCACCAACCGCGACGAGGGCGGCGCACCCGCGCCCGCGGGCCGGCCCGCGGCCCCCGCGACGCACCCCAAGGTGGGCCGCCACGCCCCCGGCTACTGCGGCCGCGGCCAGAAATTCAAGAAGTGCCACGGGGCGCTCGCCGAGGCCGCGTCGC
>JBLNCO010000078.1:0-4592 GCA_050260715.1 Hyphomicrobiales bacterium
GGACGACTGCCAGCACAGGGGCGTGTGCGGCGAGACCGGGCCGTGGGGCGCTGGCCCCTTGGCAGCCGGGGTGTTACCCGAGAAGGAGAGCGGCGCGCGGGCGGCGGCTCTTGCAGGGCCAATCACGGAAAGACGCGCAACGGTTACCCTTCTGCAAGCTCTCCCGGCTGTCTCGTGATGAGACCTTTAGGGGTGTACCACGCGATAGAGACGTGTCCAAGCGCTGTTAACTTACCCAGAGAAAGCATTCGTAAACGCGATTCTTCGGTGTAGGGGTAATTCCGAGAAGTAGATCTCGTTACCCCTGAGTAATCCGCCTACTCCTGCTTTCTGTTTGTCACTATCGCGTCTCTATATTGCTTCCAGCGTTGTGTTCTTTAGCCCACTAATCCGCCCGCGAGTCTCCATGCCCGGCCGCCCGTTTGGCCCCGTGCCGCCCGGCCCCCACCGGGTCCCGCACGAGCATTCCCGGCCAGGGAAACCGCCAGTGGACGGCCGCGGCGCGGCATGCCGAATCCGCGGCCGATTCAGAGCAACGGGCCACTCGCCCGCCACTTGCACATACTGGTCCGCTCTATGTTCCCCATTGACATCTTCCATGTACTTCCGTATGACTCGCGCCAACAGTGGGGCGGCTGCCGTCCGCCCGCTGATGCACTGCTGGGGGGCATGCGACCATGGAGCGCACGAGCTACTGGGACCGCTATTGGCAACGACGAATGGGGAGGAGGCGCGTCCTTGGGGGTGTAGCGGCCGGGAGCGCCGGCCTTGCCGGGCTCGCGCTCGTGGGTTGCGGCGACGACGACGATGACGACGATTCGACCGGGGGTACAAGCACCGAAGTTGGCGGGGTGAGGCCGGGGACCGCGACCGCGCCCACGCCCACGCCCCAGGGTGAGGTCGTCAAGCGCGACGGCGTGAGGAACATCCGCCAGGGCGCGCCGTTCGCGAACATCAGCCCGTACAACGGCCTCGATAGTGGCCTCGCGAGGGGCCTCATCACGCCGCTCTACGACCACCTCTGGTACACCCCGCTCGATACCGGCATCCGCGAAAACTTCCTCGCGGCGAACATCGAAATCGTCGACCCGATGCACTTCAACGTGACGATGAAGGACTCGGTGTTCCAGGACAAGGCGCCGGTCAACGGCCGTGCTGTCACCGCGCAGGACGTGAAAGCGAGCTTTGAAGCGGCGGCGAAGGCCACCAAGATTTCGAACAGCTCATGGTGGACGCAGACCTTCGACCACGTCGAAGTTCCCGACAACCACACCGCGAAGTTCTTCCTCAAGGCGGTCGACGCGTGGGGGTTCAGCACCACGAACGGCGGTAGTCCGCTCGCCGGTTCGATCCTCCCCGAAGAGCACGCGAAACAACCGGAGCTGATGGAGAAGGATCTCATCGGCAGCGGCCTGTTCCAGTTCGTGAGCCACGAAAATGGCACGAACTTCAAGCTCATCCGAAACGAGACGTACCGCGAAAAGGGGAAGCCGAATCTCGCCGGTATCCAGTACAAGCTGATCCAGGAGCAGGCCGCCGCTATCGCCGCATTCTCTGCGGGCGAAATCGACTCGGTCACGCCGAACAACAAGCTCGAGACCGATTCGCTCAAGCAGACGATGGGCGACAAGATCCAGATAGAGCAGGAGCTCAGCCGCTCAGTGTGGCTGCTGCAGCCACGCGGCGATGGCCAATGGGCCGACCCCCGCGTCAGCCAGGCCATCAGCCTCGCCCTCGACAAGGACGAGATGATCCAGCTCATGGGCTTCGGCGAGGGCCAGAAGTCGGGGCCCGTGCCGCCAACCTTCACCACCTACGCGCTGACGGAGCAGGAGATCAACGACACCTACGGCAGGTTCGATCCTGCTGAGGCGAAGAAACTGCTCGATGCCTCGGGCTTCGATACGTCGAAGGAGTACTCGATCAAGTTCATCACGCCGGGCGACACCTATTCGCAGTTCGCGCAGATCTGCCAGTCGCACCTGCAGAAGAACCTGGGCCTGAAGATCAAGCTCATCGGCGAGGACTTCGGCAAGTGGCTCGCGCAATCGCTCTACGGCTCGGACTACGACGGCTTCATGGCCTACCCGACGCTCGCCTACGACGACCCGAGCAGCTACATCCTGGCCTACACGACCGAGATCGGTGGCCGGCCCAACTGGGCGGGCTGGAAGAACCAGGAGGTCAACGACACCGTCATCAAGCAGCGTGCCACGCTCGATGACGTGGAGCGGCAGAAGATGATCAAGGACCTCCAGAAGAAGGCGTGGGAGGTGGGTGCGCCGTTCATTCCCACCTTCGTACGCATTACCAGCACCGCCTATCAATCGTGGGTGAAGGGACGGGTTACCGGCCGCGGAAGCTACGGCTTCCTCGTCGGCACGACGTACATCGATAAGGGCTAAGGCGGGAGCGGATCATGCGGCAGTACGCGTTGCGGAGGCTGATGTACCTGCCCCTCATCGTGGTCGTGGTGTCGATCCTGGCGTTTTTCACGCTGCGGCTACCGTTCTCGCGCGACCCGGTAGCCCAGTACACCTCGCAGACGACCACGGTCGAGCAGGAACAGGCGATCCGGAAGGAGCTGGGCCTCGATAAGCCCGTGCTCCAGCAGTTCGCCGACTGGATCGGCGACCTGCTGCAGGGCGACCTCGGGACCACCTTCCGGAGCCATCAGCCGGTATGGCCCGAGGTGCGCCGCCGCCTGCCGGTCACCTTCGAGATCCTCGCGCTCTCGCTCCTGATCAGCACGGCAGTGGGGGTGACCTTCGGCGTTCTTTCCGCCGTGAAACAGAACAGCCTGCTGGATTACGCCTGCCGCGTGTTCGCGGTGTTCGGGCAATCGATCCCCGAATTCTTCCTGCTGATTCTGCTCATCGTGCTGCCATCGATCTGGTGGAATTACTCACCGCCGGTGGGCGGCCACGTGTCGTTCTTCGCACACCCGTGGACGAACCTGCGGCTCTACGTGCCGCCGGCCATCCTGCTCGGGCTGGGCGGTGCGGCGAGCATGATGCGCCTCACCCGTTCGACCATGCTCGAGGTGCTGCGCCAGGACTACATCCGCACCGCCCGGGCCAAGGGCCTCGCGCACCAGAAAGTGGTGCTCCAGCACGCCCTTCGCAACTCGCTCATCCCCCTCGTCACGCTGTTCGGGGCCCAGGTCACGGTCCTTTTCTTCGGCTCCCTCATCTTCGAACAGATCTTCAGCATCAATGGCGTCGGCCAGTTCTTCTTCGTGTCGGTGCTGACCGGCGACTACCCGGTGGTGCAGTTCCTCGTGCTCTATTCGGCGGTCGTGGTCATCATCCTGAACCTCCTGGTGGACCTTTCGTACGCCGTCATCGACCCCCGCGTGAGGTATAGCTGATGGCTGCGGGTGCGCCGGTTGCGACCAGCCAATTCGAATGGGCCGTGCAGACCCGGGGGCGTCAGTGGCCCCGCCGCGCGGCTCACCTCGCGAAGGAGCACCCGCTCGGCGTGTTCGGGCTGGCGGTGCTGCTGCTGTTCGTGTTCCTCGGCCTGTTCGGCCCGGCGATCGCGCCCTACGACCCCCGCGAACTGCAGGTGGGTAAGCCGCTCAGCGGCCCATCGATGGACCACCCGTTCGGCACGAACCAGCTGGGGCAGGACGTGTTCAGCCGCGTGATCGCCGGCGCACGGATTTCGCTCATCATCGGGTCGACCTCCGTGTTCCTGGGTGCGGGCGTGGGCGCGCTCCTCGGCATGGTGGCCGGCTACTACGGCCGCTGGGTCGACTACGTGGTGCAGCGCTCGAGCGAAGCGTTCGCCGCCTTCCCCGCGCTGGTGCTCTACTTCCTGCTCATCGCTGCCTTTGGCCAGGGCCCGAAGACGATCGTCCTCGCCATCGGCATCGGCGCGCTCTTCTCGGGTAACCGCGTGCTCCGCGGGGCCACGATCGTCGAGGCGCGCAGTACCTACGTCGAGGCCGCGCGTGCCGTCGGCTGTAGCGAACCGCGCATCTTCTTCCGGCACGTGGTCATCAACGTGCTGCCGCTGACGGTGGTCATCATGAGCGGCGCGCTCGGCGCGGCCATTCTCGCCGAATCGGCGCTCGCCTTCCTCGGGCTGGGCGTCGAACCGGGCACGCCCTCGTGGGGCATCGACATGAGCGGCCAGAACCAGTCGTTCGCTCGCCTGGGCCACTGGCACCTCGTGTTGTTCCCCGGCATCGCCATCAGCCTCGTCGTGCTCGCCGCCAACCTCCTCGGCGACTCCCTGCGGGACATCTGGGACCCGCGCCTCCGCCGCTGACGCACGCGCACGAACCGGGCGCGCGCCGTGCGCTGGTCGCCGGGCGATGGAACAGGCACGAGGAACGAACAAGGGCGAACGGCCGCCCGCCGCCAACCGCGCCAGGAGTGTGCCCCCCGCGAACGGCACGTCCCCTCGCGTTTTGCCTTTTCTCGTTCCACTTCTCTATACTCCCGCGGGATGTGGAGCTTTCTCCGGCGTCAGCTCAACTACTTCTTTATCGGTTTCATCATTGCGTTCGTCATCTACCTGTTCGCCAGGTACGACGCCGACGACATCCTGCTGGGCGTGGTGATTGGCATCTTTGTGGGTCTTGC
>JBLNCO010000079.1:0-8628 GCA_050260715.1 Hyphomicrobiales bacterium
CGTGGAGGTCTGCCGCGCGGGGGGCGTCGGCGTGTTGGGCGCAACGCGCAGGTTCCCCGAGGAGATCCGCGACGCCCTCGCCGAAATCCGCGACCGGGTTGGCAATCGGCCCTTCGGCGTCGACCTCGTGCTGCCGCAGGGCATGCCCGAGCGGAACAACCGCGAGGACATCGAAGCCCAGCTGCCGGAGCGCCATGTCGCGTTCGTCGACTACCTGCACGAGAAGTACAGCGTCCCGCGTGACGGCGAACCCGGGCCGCGGTCCCGGTTCGTTCGCTCGCAGGAGATGGCCCGGCGACAGGCCGGCGTGGTGCTCGACTCGGACGCTGATATCTTCGCGATGGGGATCGGGAGCCCGCCCGAGTTCATCGCCGCCGCGAAGGACTCGGGGAAGCGCGTGGTGGCGCTCGTGGGTTCGCCCGTTCATGCGCGGCGCGCGCTGGAGATGGGCGTGGACATCCTCGTGGCCCAGGGGCACGACTCGGGCGCCCACACGGGCCCGATCGGCACGTTCTCGCTCGTCCCGCAGATCACCCGGATGAGCAACGTGCCGGTCCTGGCGGCTGGCGGCGTCGCGACGGGCGAACACATCGTGGCGGCCCTGGCCATGGGCGCTGTGGGCGTCTGGATCGGGACGGCGTGGCTGGTCACGAAGGAGGCGCACACATCGCCGAAACTGCTCGCGAAGCTGCTCTCGGCGGGCTCGGCCGATACGGTCATCACGCGGGCGAAGAGCGGCAAGACCAACCGGCAGTTGCGCACCGCCTACACCGATGAGTGGGCCGCCGAGGGGGCGCCGGTGCCCCTTAAAATGCCGTATCAGGATATTCTTGTTGGCGACCTTCTCGGTGCGATTGACCGCTACGAGGTCGAGCCACTCCTCGGGAGTGCAGCCGGACAGGGCATAGAATGGTTCAAAGAGGAGACGACCGTCGCAGAAGTGATGCATCGGCTGGTCGACGAAGCGGGACGTTCGCTCGAACGCATCACCGCGCTGACCACGAAGAGCGGCGCTGCTGGAGGGCCGCCACGAGAAAGTTGACCTGAGTGCGATGAAACGCCAACGTGCAACGACCTCGCAGCCGGCCGAAGGTGAAGAGCCCCCGCGCAAGGGGCCGGCCACGATTCATGACGTTGCTCGCCGGGCGGGCGTTTCGCCGTCCACGGTCTCCCGCGCGCTCACCGGCGGACCCCGGGTAAGCGAAGCGACGCGGCGGCGGGTTCGCCAGGTCGCCGAGGAACTCTCGTACCGGCCGAGCCGTTCGGCACAATCGCTTCGCCTTGCGAAAACGGGCACGATTGCCCTCTTCGCACCCACCATGGAACACCCGGCCGCCCACGACCACCTGCGAGCCGTCGTGCAGGAAGCCTTCGCCCTCGGGTACGCCGTGATCGTCGCGGATGGGCAGGACTCGGCGGAGATCCAGGAAGCCGAGCTCGCCCGGATCCAGGCCTACCGCGTCGACGGGCTCCTCCTGGGCCGAGGCGCGCTCCAGGTCACGCCGCGGTTCGTCGAGTTTCTGCGATCGAGCATCCCGGTCGAGCCCGCACTGGACCCCGAGGAGATGGCCGACCGCATGGGGCGGTTCGTGTTCCCCTTCGTCGAACTTCGCGAAAGCGGCGCCGGCGCCATCGTTGGCTTTCGCCGATTGCTCGACCTTGGCCACACGAACATCGCGATGTTCCATCTCACCGAGCGCCCCGCGCGGCTGGTCGAATCCCGCTACGTGCTGCTCACGGAGCTCCTCGCGCAGGCCGGCCTGCCCGCCCCGCAGCGCGTGCCCATCGACCTCCACCGCCTGGCCGATTGCAGCGCCGAGGTGCAGCGCCTGGTTACCCAGCGCGAACCGCCAACCGCCATCGTTTCCGCGAACGGCCGGATGACGCCGTACGTGCTCGAGGGGGTCCAGTCGGCCGGGCTGCGGATCCCGGACGACGTGTCGTTCCTCTGTTTCGGCGACTCCCAGTGGCACCGCGCCTACTCGCCGCCGCTCTCCGTCGTGCGGGAGGACTACGAGACGATCGCGCGGGAGGCGCTGGAGCGGCTCGTGGCGCGAATCGAGGGCCACGAACGGCCCACGCTTTCGCCGCGGCCGTCGGAATTCGTGATGCGCGGGTCCATTGGCCCGCCGCGGCTCAGACCCGGCTTCCGGGCGCCGCTGGAGGGCGCGACCCCATGAGGCGAATCCTCGAAGGGGTCCGCGTTCTCGACATCACGCAGATCGTCGCCGGTCCCTACTGCACCCGGATGCTCGCCGACCTCGGCGCTTCGGTGACGAGGATCGATCCCCCCCGCCGGGAGACGCGAAGGCAGCCGTGCGGCGCAGCGAGGGCCCGCTCGCCCAGAACATCGGCAAGCGTTCCATCGTCGTTAACCTGAAGACGGACGACGGGCTCGCGATCGCGAAACGGCTGGCGGCGGCCGCCGACGTGCTCGTCCAGAACTACCGCCCCGGCGCGCTGGGGGCGCTGGGGCTCGGGTACGAGGCGCTCCAGGCGCTCAACCCGCGGCTCGTCTACGTTTCGATCAGCGGCTTCGGAAGCGACACGTCGTTCGCGAAGCGCGGCGCATTCGGGGCCACCGCTCACGCCGAGGCGGGCTGGCTCTGGGTGCAGCAGCAGGCGCAGGGCGGCCCCGAGCCGTTTCCGCCCGGCATCACCGTGGCCGACATCGCCACCGGCATGAATGCGGCCATGGCAGTGCTCGCCGCGCTCTACGACTGTGAGCGAACGGGCGCCGGGCAGGCGATCGACATCTCCCTGATGGACAGCCAGCTCGCGTTCCTCGCCGAAGCGGCCGGGCCTGCGCTGAACCCTCGCCCGTCGCAGCCGTGGACGCCGTTCCGGCACGGCCTCCAACGGGCGCGCGACGGCTGGCTCGCCGTGAACCTCGGGCCGCCGCGGCTCTGGCCCCGGCTGGCGGAGGCGATGGGCCAGCCCGGCCTGCCGATGCCGGCTCCTCGCTCCGACGCGGAAGCGATGCTGGCGGCGTGGGTGGCGGGGCACACGGTCGATGAGGCCGTACGCGCGCTCGAGTCCGCTGATGTGCCGTACGGGGTCGTTCGCAGCATCCACGAGGCGGTCGAGCACCCGTACTTCGCCGAGCGCGGGATGTTCGTGGACGTGCCCGACCCGCTGGACGGGACGCTGAAGGCGGTCGCATCGCCGCTCAGGTTCTCTTCGGCCTCTACTGCCCCGGCTGGTCCTTCGCCCATCGCCGGGGAGCACACGCGCGAGGTCCTCAGCGAGCTAGGCTATTCGCCCGAAGAGATCGACCGGCTCCGGGACGCGGGCGTGGTGGAAACCGTCTGACGACCACGTGCGGGCGGGCTAAGGACCGGTCCGGTGCTTCCAGAAGACGTCCTTGCGGTGCACCCGGCCGTCCCGCACGGTGATGAGTTCGATGCCCCGGAGGGAGAACTCCTCGCCGGTCGCGCGCGCCTGGCCGTTTGCCGTGTAGGTCATCACCACCTGGTCCTCGCCGAACGCGCGAATCACCACGTCGTCGAACCGAAGCCGCGCGAAGAGCGCGTCGTTCTCGGCAATCCCGCGAAGAATCCCCTCGACGCCCTTCCGGACTCGCCCGTCGGCGCCGTCCGGCCCGAACGCGAAGTGCCATTCAACGTCCGGCGTCACCGCCTCGCGAATCCGCTCTTCGCGCTTGCTGAAGTAGGCGCTGGCAAATCGCGCCATCACGGCATTTGCTTCGTCATCGTTCATTCGAGCACCGTCATCCGCGAACGCGCCCGGCACTGAGCAGCGCGTTGCTCGATTGCTCCCGGAACCAGGCATGCGGGTCGGCGATACCGGACTGGGCGCGGAGCGCGGCCTTGTGCCGCGCGGGCGCACCCGCAGGGAACCCCGCAAGGCGCTCGGCCACCTCGCACGCACGAGCGACCACGCCGGCGTCCGGCACCAGTTCGGCCACCAGGCCGAGGCGGCGCAGCTCGGCCGCTCCCACCCGGTCGCCGTAGAACACGATGCGGGCGGCAGCCGATTCGCCCACGCGCAGGCGGAGCCACGCCGCGTTGTTCGCGATCCCCGCCCCCTGCTGAATCTCCCCGACCTGCAGGAAGGCGGTTTCGCCGGCGATCAGGATGTCGCACGACAGCGCAAGCGCAGCTCCGGCGTTAATCGCGCACTTCTCGAGCGCGCCAATGATCGGCTTCGGAAACTCGAACAGGGCAATGTTCGTCCGGCGGAAGATCGCGGCGAGGTTCGCGGCCCACGGCGGGCGCGGCTCTGATTGCAGCACCGTCAGGTCGTGGCCCGAGCAGAAGGCGCCGCCTTCGCCACGAAAGACGATCGCCGCGAGCGTGTCGTCGGCCCCGAGGGTCTCGAGGGTCGCGGTGAGCAACTCGAGCTGCGGCCCGACCAGGGCGTTGCGGCGCTCCGGGCGATTGAGCACGAGCTCCGCCCAGCCGTCGTGACGGATCACGCGCACCGTACCTGCGTAGTCGTCCATCGAACCTCCTACCTTCCGGTGAAGCGCGGCGGGCGCCGCTCGAGGAACGCCCGGATGCCTTCGGCGCGGTCCTCGATCTCGACCGAAGTCCGCAACGGCGCGGCGAATTCCATGAACTGCGCGTGTGTCATCTGCAGGCCTTCGTAGACCTGCCGCTTCATCAGCCCGATGGCCCGCGTAGGCCCGGAGGCGAGCCGTTCGGCGAACTCGCGGACGCGCGCGTCGAACTCCGCGCCGGGCACGGACATGGTCACCATCCCCGCCGCGGCCGCCTCCATGCCCGAGTACGGCCGGCCGAGCACCAGGAACTCCATCGCGCGCGTGAGGCCGATGGCCCGCGGCTGGAACCAGGCGCAGCCGGTGACCGCGTGCATCCCGCGTTCGAACACCCGCTGGTCCCGTAGCTGCGCGTCGTCGGCGGCGATGCGGAAGTCGCAGGCCATCGCGAGGTCGAGGCCGACGCCGAACGCAAAGCCGTGAATGGCCGCGATCGTTGGTTTCGGCATGGCCCGAAGCGCTGCCTGCAGGGCGGCGTGCGTGACCGGCGCCGATGGCCGGAACGGGAAGTCCTCGGGGATGTCGCCCATGCCGCGGAGGTCGTCGCCCGCGCAGAAGCCCTTGCCACTGCCGCGAAGGACGACGGCCCGCACGTCTGGGTCCTCCACGCATGCTTCGACCGCCCAGATGAGCTCCGCGAGCATCGTCTTCGTGAGCGCGTTGCGGCGTTCGGGGCGATTGAGCACGAGGGTCACGGTCGCGCCCTCGTGCTCCCGGAGAATCTCGCGCGCCGCGGGAGCTTCGCTTTCCATCGCTAGCCCTCTTCCCGCGGCCGGGCGCCGATGACCCCGGCTTCGCGCAACTGTGCGATTTCCTCGCCGCTGAATCCGAGCCCAGCGAGAACGTCATCGGTACCGGAGTCCAGCAACGGCGAGGCTCCCTGCGGCCAGACGGGAGTGGCCTCCATGCGCAGTGGCGGCGCGAACGTCTTGTACGGCCCGAAGAGCGGGTGCTCGAGCTCCACGAGGTAGCCGTTGTCCACCACCTGGGGTTCCCCGAACACCTCCTGCGGGAACAGGAAGGGGCCCGCCGGCACGCCCGCAGCGTGAAACGCGGTGATCCACTCCTCCGTTGTCTTCGTGCGGAAGAGCGCCTCGGCCTCTTCGATCAGTTGCCCCAGCCGGGCGAACGCCTCCGGTGTCCCGAGCTCGAAGTCGGGGTCGGTGCGAGGGTCGTGCAGCCCGGTGACCTCGCGGAAACGGCGGATGAGTGGCTGGCTGAGCGCCCCGACGGAGATGATGCCGTCCTTCGTGCGATAGTGGCGGAAGTAGACGTTCGCGAATCCCCCGGCGCGCACCGTGCGCGTGTAGATCCGCTGCTGCTCGGCGAAGTCCCCGCCCGCCTCGCGCGCCGTCTTGAGCTGCCGGGCAAACGACTCCCAGACGTCGGGGTCGGTCGCCCCGAACCAGTGCAGCAGGTTCCCGCCGAGCGCGAGGGCCGTCGAGAGCAGCGACGTCTCGACGCGCTGGCCCTCGCCCGTCCGGTCGCGATGGCGAAGGGCCGCGACGACCGCGAGGGCCGAAATGAACCCGGTCGCGTGGTCGGCGTAGGCAGGATTGACGTTGCGGGGCGCATCGCCGGGGGCTCCGGTAATCGCCCCGAGCCCGGAGAGGCCCTGCACGATCACGTCGTACCCGCCGATGTCGGCGTAGCGGCCTTTTCGCCCGAGCGGGAGGTGTTCGAGGTAGACGATCCGGGGGTTCACGCGGGACAACGATTCGTAGCTAAGCCCGTAGCGTTCGACATCGGGTGGCTTGAACGAAACCAGCACCACGTCCGCGCTCTTCACGAGCCGTTCCACCACGGGGCGCGTCTCCGGGCGCGTGAGGTCGAGGCAGACGCTCTCCTTACCGCGGTTGAAGACCGCGAAGCTCTTGCTTTCGCCGGGGATGATCGGGGACATGTTCGAACGCGCCGAATCGCCCGTCGGCGGTTCGACCTTGATCACGCGCGCCCCCATATCCGAGAGGACGAGCCCGCACATGGGGATAGCGATGACCTGGGCGAACTCCAGTACGGTGATGTCGGAGAGCGGCCCCTTGCCGGTGTCCGCGCCGCTACCCACGAGGCAGCCCCAGCCCGCGTGTGGCGATGATGTTCCGCTGGATCTCGGCCGTTCCCTGTCCCACGGTGAGTCTCCGGGCGTCGAGGTAGCGGAAGGCCAGCATCCCCCCGGACGCCGCCTGCGGACCCTCGAGCAGCGCGCCCGCCAGGCCGAATACGTTTACTGCGAACTCCGACACGCGCTGACCCACCTCCGAGTTGTAGCCCTTGGACATCGATGACTCCGCGTTGGGGACGCGGCCCCGAGTCTGCAACCATGCGACGCGCCGCGCCAGCCACCGGCCCACTTCGATTTCGATGCGCAGACTCGCGAGCCGGTGCCGGTACGCAGCGCCGCTCACCGGCGCGGTCATACAGCCCTGCTCGCGGAGGACGTGATACACCCGTTCCCAGTCCCGCTCCGCGATGAAGTTGCGCTCAATGCCCGACCGTTCGAAATCGAGCGTGGTGGTGGCTGCGTACCACCCGCGGTTCTCTTCGCCGACGAGATTGGCCGCCGGGATGCGCACGTCCTCGAGGAACACCTCGTTGAACCCGGGTACGCCCGTCAGCTGGCGAATGGGCCGGACCGTGACGCCGGGCGTCTTCATATCGAGGAGGAACATCGAAATCCCGCGGTGCTTCGGCGCTGCAGGGTCGGTCCGGGCCAGCAAGAGCATCCAGTCCGCGATTTCGGCGTGCGACGTCCAGATCTTCTGTCCGTTTACGACGTATTCGTCGCCGTCGCGCACCGCTCGCGTCTGGAGCGAAGCGAGGTCCGAGCCAGCTCCCGGTTCGGAGAACCCCTGGCACCACTGGACTTCCGCGGCGGCGATGCGCGGAAGGTGTTCCTGCCGCTGCCGGTCGTTCCCGTGCACCATCAAGGTGGGGCCGACCAGGTTCACGCCCTGGCCGGGCACCGGAATGTCCGCCCGGAACAGCTCTTCCTTGACGATGAGCTGCTGAATGGCCGTCAGGCCGCGCCCGCCGTACTCCCTGGGCCAGGCTGCCGTCAGCCACCCATCGCGAGCGAGCTCCCGCTCGGGGGAAACGCCGGGCTCACTGGCAGCGCCCGCGGGCCGATGTTCAGCGAGGACCGCCCGAAAGGAGTCGCGGAAACGGTTCTCCGAATCATCAAACCCGAACTGCACCGGCGGCTCCACATCAATTGGAATGGCGTGCGGTAACGTTACCGCACCTCCACGGAGCCTATGGTCCCCACCCCTCCCTGTCAACCTGCGCGGGCGCTCCGCACCATGGATGGGCGCCTCGTGGGCACGCGCCACGGCTTGCGCGTGGCTCCGGCTGGCCGCGCGGGCGGGAACAGAACCCTGGCACCCTGCCCGGCGGTGCGCCCCCCCAACGCATGCTCCCGGCATGGTATCGTCAGTGCGAATTTCGGGGTGTGTGGCGACCCGACCGAGCGTTAGTTCATAATGGCCGGCGGGCCTCGAACTACCCTACGCTTTCGGGGCAGACAGGGGGCATCATGGGATTCTCGGGTGTGTTGATAGCCAATCGCGGCGAGATCGCAATCCGCGTGGCGAGAGCGGCTGCGGACGCCGGTATTCGGTCCGTTGCGGTCTACGCCGAAGACGACGCGGAGTCGCTCCACACCCGCAAGACCGATGAGGCGCTGCCGCTGCGCGGCAAGGGCGCCGCGGCGTACCTCGACGGCGAACAGATCATCCGGCTGGCACGCGAGGCGAACTGCGACGCCATCCACCCGGGATACGGCTTCCTCGCCGAGAACGCGGATTTCGCGCAGCGCTGCGCGGAGGAGGGCATCACCTTCGTGGGCCCCTCGGCGGCGACGCTCCGGCTATTCGGGGATAAGGTCGCGGCCCGCGCGCTCGCGCAGGAGGCGGACGTCCCGGTGCTGCCCGGGACCCCGACCGCCGTGGACCTCGACGGGGCGCGCGCGTTCTTCGAGTCGCTCGGGCCGGGCGCCGCGATCATGCTGAAGGCGGTCGCGGGCGGCGGCGGGCGCGGCACGCGCGCAGTCACCCGGGCCGAGGACCTCGAGCCGGCGTTCCAGCGCTGCCAGTCGGAAGCGAAGGCCG
>JBLNCO010000080.1:0-3448 GCA_050260715.1 Hyphomicrobiales bacterium
ATGGCTGATCAGCAGTACTACTACGGGACGGGCCGCCGGAAGACCGCAGTTGCCCGCGTCCGCCTCTACCCCGGAAACGGCGCGATCGTCGTCAACGGCAAGCCAATGGAGGAGACCTTCAACCGCGATGTCCATCGCCAGGAGATCCTCGCTCCGCTGCGCCGCCTCGGCCGCGAAGGCAAGTTCAGCGCGACCATCAAGTGCGAAGGCGGCGGCGTCACCGGCTGGGCCGGCGCCATTCGCATGGGCATCGCTCGCGCGCTCGTCGCCTCCGACCCCGCTTGCAAGCCGCAGCTCAAGCGCGGCGAAAACCTCCTGACCCGCGACCCCCGCGAGAAGGAACGGAAGAAGCCAGGCCTGAAGCGCGCCCGCAAGGCGCCGCAGTTCACCAAGCGGTAACCATCGACACCGAAAGCCCCTCCCACGAGGGGCTTTCTCGTGCGTGCCGAACGTCCGCCCGCCCGGGAATGTGCCGGGTGCCAACGCCCTGGCGGAAAGCGATACTACTCCGCCAGCTTCTCCGCTGCGGGCGCTGGCTGGCCCTTTCCCTTCGGCGCCGCCGGCTCGTCCTTCTGCTCGGGCGAGGGCATCTTCAAACCAGTCGTCATGCGCGGCCGAAAGACGATCCGCCAGCCCGCGGAGGCCACCCCGCCGTTGTACAGGCCCCTGTACTCGATTCCTGCCACCGGGCAGCTCCTTCCATTCGTTGGGTGGGCAGAAGAGCTCGACGGGGGTAGTCGTCGCGGGTGTCTACACGCCGCTTGTTCGCTAGCGGTGGGCGCCCATGCGATTATCGCATATCCGGTCATCCCATAGGGCTCTCATATGAGTACGATTGACCCCCCCCCCCGATGTTTTGTACAGTGTGCGAAGGCCCTGTCGCGTCGAGCGGCGGATAGGAGCGAGCGTGATGAAAAGAATCGGTTTCGGGTTTCTCGTATTCCTCTGTGTTCCGTTGTTCGCCGTCGGTTGCGGTACCGACAGTGACGGTGGTTCCTTGTCAGCAGCCGTCGACGCCGCGAAAAGCGTGGACGCTATGCCGACCGAAGTGGTACTTCCCTCGCGGACCTATCGGGAGCAGGCGAAGAGCCTGGAGGAACTGCTCTTGGTTTCCGATGTGTGCTTCACCGCCGAGCTCGTACGCCAGGAAGCGGACTACTGGCCCGCCGAGAACCCGCAAATCTCCGTCTTCTCGCGGTTCCAGGTGCGCGTCCGGGACGTGTTTCACGGCGACCTTCAGCCCGGCTCCGAGTCGGTGCTGATGATCGCGGGCGGCAATGTGGCCAGCGTTGGGGACCCGTCGCCGGGTGGCAGCTTCAGGCCGCAGCCCGGGCAATCCACGGTTGCGGTCCGGTATGAGGATCAGCCGTTCCCGCAGGCCGGCCGCGTCGAGTTCGTTTGCGCGTCGCGGTTCGAAGGCTGGGCCGCGGACATTGGCCAGGTGTACGTCCCGAACCCCGATGGCCGGTTCGCGGTCTATGGTGATCGCCTCGCTCCGCTGGTCCCGCCGCAGGATTCGTCCCCGGCCGTGCGTTCGGTGCTCGCTTCCGCGACCCTCGACACGGTCGCCGCGGCCTTCCGCACCGCCGGGGCCAGGGTCGAAGCCCACCCGTAGGAGCCGGCCCGCGGAATAGGGCTCACTGGTACTGGATAATGTCCGGCTGCGGCACGATCTCCGATGCCTCCGCCGGGCTGAAGATGTTCGTGTCCTCGTCGATGAACAGCTTGAGCCCCGAGTGCTCGGCGTGGTCGTCGACCACGAACCGCTGGTAGTGCGCGAGCTTCACCTCCCGGCTGCCGAACCCGTCCATGTCGATGACCAGGTCCACGTTCGGGTAGTCCCGCAGTAGCTCCTTGCGCGCGATCATCGCCGGGGTGAACTGGTGAACCACCAGCATCTTGCGCACGCCCGTCTCTTCCGCGATCTGCTCGAGCAGCTCCTGCGCGCGGTTGATGGCCTCCGCGTCGATGCTCCCGATCTGCGCCCCCGGCGCCACGCCAGGCGGCATCGACCATTCGGGGTCAATGGCGAGGTGCACGCGCGGGTTCCGCAGGAAGTCCGCGACGTAGCCGAACTCCTTGTCGATGGTGCTGTGCCCCATCTGCAGGTCGAGGAACACGAGCTGGTCGTGCCCGGCGGCTGCGTCGATGTACTCCTGCGCCGTCTCGGACGGGATACGGTAGAGGGCGTCGCCGGTGGCATCGGGCTGCGCAGCCGCCGCGATGATGTGGAACGCCCCGACCGCCGTCCGCGGGCCGTTCACGCCGTCGTACTCGACGACGAGGTCCGCGAGGGCGCTCGCGAGCGCATCCGGGTCGTCGAACTCGCCGAGCACCCCCAGCGCCGCCAGCCGCGGGAACCCGTAGTAGGCGATCACCTGGCAGTTCTGGAAGATCGAATCCTCCGCGGCCGGCAACATCACGTATCCGCGCGTGTCGAGCGAGCGCGGCTCCGTACACTCCGGCGCCACCGGCTCCGGCGTGGGTGTCGCCGTCGGCGTCGGCGTGGCCAGCTTCGGGAGATGGCCCGCCAGCGTGACCTCGGGCGCCACGGACGGGCCGCGATCGCTCAGGCCCAAGCCGGGCCTTCCGTTCATCGCCACGAACATCACGACTCCGGCGGCGGCGGCACAGAACGCCGCGAATGCGACATAAAGCGCGCGAACGCTCACCAGTGCCCGGCCCTGCTACGGCCGGGGCGAAATACCGTGTTGTTGCTCTGCATTGTCCCGACCCTATCACTGTATGCCTTCGACTGCCCGATAAATCGCGCGTGTCGAACATTGACGATGCGTAACGAACTTGCCAGCCGCGAGGCGCTCCCGTAGAACGGCGGCTGGAGGACCCATGGATTCGAACGTCATTCAGACGCGCAGCCTGCGCGTGCACTACCTGCAGCAGGGCACCGGTTACCCGGTCATCCTCGTACACGGCTTCCCCGAGACCTCGTACGAATGGCGCTACCAGCTGCCCGCGCTCGCCGAGGCCGGTTACGCCGCGTTCGCGCCCGATGTCCGTGGCTTCGGCAAGACCGACAAGCCCGGCGCGCGGGTCAGCCGCCACGTCCTCGCGCGAGACATCATCGAGTTCATGGACGCGCTCGGCATCGAGCAGGCCCACCTCATCGGCCACGACTGGGGCGGCATCATCGCCTTCAAGATGGTCGCCGACTGGCCGGAGCGCTTCACCCGCCTCGCGCTGCTCGATACCCTCTGCACTGTCTGGGCCCCCGGGGCGGTCCACGGCTACTGGTTCAAGGCCGAGCCCTACCCCGAGGAGTTCTTCGCGAAGCACCACGCCGGCTTCATCCGCGCGATCTTCGCCGGCGCCGCCGACCTTCCCCCGCGGCCGCTCTCGCCGTGGCAGGTGCCGCGCGGCGCCTTCACCCCCTGGGCCAGCAGCGAAGACGTGCAGCACTATGCCGACGCCTTCGCCGACCCGGCCAGCC
>JBLNCO010000081.1:0-2977 GCA_050260715.1 Hyphomicrobiales bacterium
AAGATGTCGCGCGAGAAGGTGTTGTAGAGCAGGTAGAGCGACGGCACGAGGATCAGTGCGCCGATAGGCAGCGCGACGAGGAACGACACCACCGTGATGTTCGCGGCGGCGGCCTCCTCGAGCGTGAGCGACGGCAGGACGAGGTAGGGGTTCTGGGCGAGCGCCCACGCGATGACCACGCCCGCGACCGTCGCGCCGGCGCCGAGCTGCACCGTCAGCGCATACCCACGCCAGAGGAGCAGTAGGGTCGCGAGGCCGAGCAGGGCGGTGACCGCCATCACGACCACCACTTCCGGCCGATCGAGGTGGCCGACGAAGGCGTCGGCGTCGCTGTCGGCGTTGGCGATGGGGATGGCGAGCGTGGTGACGACGCCGAGCGCGAGCGAGGCGACGATGGCGCGGCGGCGGAAGTCATCCTGCAGGGCGCCGCGCGTCCGGGGGACCATGAACGCGGCGGCGATGAAGGCGGAGATGAGCAGGCCGATGAGCCCGCAGACCAGCGAGAAGGGCGTGAGCCAGCCCTCGAACGGACCGCTCGTGATGTTCGTGCCGTCCGCCTCGAGGTGGCCGCCGCTCACGGCGCCGATGATGGTCCCGAACGTGAAGGGGGTCAGGAGGCTCGCGACGGAGAACGCGCGCATCGCGCCTTCGTTCAGGTGGGTATCGCGGCCGCTGTAGTGGCGCAGGGCGAAGGAGGCGCCGCGGGCAACAATGCCCAGGAGCGCCAGGAACAGCGGGACGTAGAGCGCGGTGAAGATCTCGGCGTAGGCGGTGGGGAACACCACGAACAGCGTGACGACCAGGAGAATGAGCCAGACGTGGTTCGTCTCCCAGACGGGGCCGATGGCGCGTTCGAGGGCGTTGCGCTGGTCGTCCTTCCGGGGGCCGGTGGCGAAGAGGGTCCAGATTCCGCCACCGAAGTCGGCGCCTCCGAATACGGCGTACAGCACGATCGCAGCGACGGCGATGGATCCGGCAAGTTGTTCAGGCGACATCGGGAGCCTCCCGCCCACTCGGGCGACGCGTGACGGCAGGGACATCACCGCCGCGGCGTGCGAACGGCCACTTAAGCAGCGTCCACACGAGGGCGGCTGTGATGACGAGGTAGAGGAGCGCGAAGAGCCAGAAGAAAACCTGCACGCCCTCCTGTTCGGTGGCGCCCTCGGAGGTGCGCATGACGCCGTAGATGACCCATGGCTGGCGGCCGAATTCGGTCACGAACCAGCCGGCCTGGGTGGCGACGAAGCCCAGCGGCCCGGAGACGACCAGCGCGGCACCCAGCCAGCGGCCAATAGGGAGTTCGGATCTTCGGTGGCGCCACCAGACGAACCAGAACCAGGCGGCGACCGCCAGCAGGAAGAAGCCGATGGTGACCATCACCTGGAATGACACGTGGGTGAGCTGCTCGTTCGGACGGCCTTCCTTGGGCACGTCGTTCAGGCCGAGCACCTCGGCGTTCCAGTCGCGGTAGCCGAGGAAGCTGAGGGCGTTCGGGATTTCGATGGCGAAGCGTGTCTCGCCGTCCGACGGCCAGCCACCGATGCGCAACGGTGCGCCGCGTTCGGTTTCGAACTGGCCCTCCATGGCGGCGAACTTGGTGGGCTGGAGTTCGGCAACCCGCTGGCCGGCGATATCACCGGCGATGATCTGCAGGGGAATGGCAATGGCGGCCATGCCCATCGCAACCTTCAGCCCGAGGAGCGTCGTCTCGGAGCGCCGGTTGCGAAGGTAGAAGAAGGCGTAGACCGCAGCGACGGCGAAGCCCGTGGTCACGTAACTGGCGAGCGTGCCGTGGAGGGCCTCGTGAAACCACGCGGCGTTGAACATCGCATCCCACGGATCGATGTTGACCGGCTCGCCGTTCACCAGGTCGAATCCGTCCGGGGTGTTCATCCAGGCGTTGGCGGAGATGACGAAGACGGCGGATATTGCGGCGCTGATGAAGAGCGGGATCCCGGCGAGCCAGTGGAGGCGCGGCGAGAGCCGGTCCCAGCCGTAGATGTAGACGCCGAGGAAAATCGCCTCGGTGAAGAAGGCGAAGCCTTCGAGGGCGAAGGGCATCCCGAAGATGCCGCCGGCGAAGTCCATGAACTCGGGGAAGAGCAGGCCGAGTTCGAACGAAAGGACAGTCCCGGACACCGCGCCGACAGCGAAGAGCAGTCCGACGAGGGGCGTCCAGGCCCGGGCCAACTGGCGATAGCGTTCGTCGCCGGTCCGCAGGCCGATGCCTTCTGCCGCGAACAGCAGGAGGGGCATACCGATGCCGATCGGGGTGAAGAACGTGTGAAAGACGAGGGACAGACCGATAAGGGAACGCGCAGAGAGGAGAGTGTCCACTAGCAAAACTCTCGTGGCGCGCACCTGGCGGTGCGCAGTCTCTGGTTCCCTTGGAGTTTCAGTATCTCACAGGGCGAAGGAAGAGGGCGTTATTGGCGGGTATCGTCGGCATCTAGGTTTCATGGCGGTCAGGCGGCCGCGTGAGGTGGTGCGTGGCGGAACCAAGTGCCCGGGCAATGCGGGAGGGAGCGGTCGCGGGGGTGCCGTGCGCTCCGTATTAGTTGCGGTACTGACGCGGCGCGGGCTGGCGGCGGGTGGTGGGTGGCCGCTGTGGGCGCGTGGGTGAAAGTGGTGTCCGGGGGAAAGGGGTGCCGGGCAATGCGGGAGGGAGCGGTCGCGGGAGCCACCGTGCGCTCCTTATCAGTCGCGGTACTGACCCCGGCGCGGGCTGGGGGCGGGGGGTGGGTGGCCGCGGTGCCTGCGCGGCCGTTCCGGACTGCGGAACAAGGTGCCCGGGAGGGGACAGTGGGTGCCCGGTGGAGCGGCCGCGGTGGGCCGCGACTCCTGGCACCGGGAAGTGGGTGCCCGGGAGGGGACGGTGGGTGGCAACATGCCGCGGCCGCGGTGGGCCGCGACTCCTGGCACCGGGGAAGTGGGCGACCGGGAGGGGACGGTGGGTGGCAACATGCAGCGGCCGCAG
>JBLNCO010000082.1:0-10713 GCA_050260715.1 Hyphomicrobiales bacterium
CGACTCGATCTGGGTGAGCGACCACGTGATCGTGCCGGAAGGCTCGTCGTACATCCCCGAGTTCATGGACGAGCCGCTCGCCGTGCTCGCCTACCTCGCCGCCGAAACGTCGCATGTCACCATCGGGACGAGCGTGCTCATTGTGCCGTACCGCGACCCGGTGTTTACGGCGAAGTTCCTGAGCACGGTCGACTACCTGTCGGATGGCCGCCTCGTGGTGGGCGTTGGCGTGGGCTGGATGGAGCAGGAGTTCCAGGCGTTGGGGGTACCGTTCGAAGAGCGCGGCCCACGCACCGACGAATACCTGCGGGTCTACCGGAACCTCTGGGAGACCGAGACATCCAGCTTCGGGGGGCGCTGGAAGCAGTACACGAACATGCGCATGTTCCCGAAGGCGGCCGCGTCGCGGCGAGGGACGATCCCCATCGTCGTGGGTGGGAACGGCGCCCCGAGCATCCGGCGGGCCGCCGAGCTGGGCGATGGCTGGCACCCCATCAACCTCTCGCCCCAGCAGTTCGCCGATCTCCTGCCGGCGTACCGGCAGAAGTGCGAGTCGTTCGGGCGGCAGCCGGGGCCGATCGTGCTGCGGCACATGCCCGGCGGGCGAACGCAGCCCGGCGGAGACCGTCCGCCGCTCACGGGCACGCCCGACCAGCAGGCCGCGGACGTCCGCGCGTACGCCGAAGCCGGCCTCGACGAGCTCATGCTGTCGCTCCCGGCCCGCACTATCGACGATTGCTGGGCACGCTCCGGCGCTTCATGCGCGAGGTCGCTCCGCGCGTCTGAGGGCCAATTGCCCGGTACACTGGCGCTGTGGGAGCCGCGGTTGTCGTCGTTATCTTCGGGGTCGTCCGCGGGCAGCTCTCCGTGCTGCTCATCGAACGCGCCGCGCCGCCGGCGAAAGGCGAGTGGGCGCTGCCCGGCGGCGCCCTGAACGAGGGCGAATCGCTCGATGGCGCCGCCGTGCGCAAGCTGGCCGACGAGACCGGCGTCTCCGACGTGTTCCTCGAGCAGCTCTTCACGTTCGATGCGCTCGGCGAAGGCGCCGCTGATGTCGTCGTGACCTACTTCGCGCTGGTGGACTACACGCGCACCCGCCTGCGCAAGGAGCTCGAATGGCGGCCGGCGTGGCACCCGGTGCGGGCGTTGCCCCCGCTCGCCTTCGAAAACGAAAAGGTCATCGCCTACGCGGAGCACCGGCTGCGAAACAAGCTGGAGTACACGAACGTGGTGTACAGCCTGCTCCCCTCACGGTTCACGCTGACGGAGATGCAGCGCGTGTACGAGGCGATCCTGGGGGAGACGATGGACAAGCGGAACTTCCGCCGCAGGGTGGTGGGGCTTGGCATCGTGCGGGAGACCGGCCAGTCGCGGAAGGAAGGCGCACACCGCCCGGCCATGCTCTACGAGTTCACGCGCCGGGAGCCGATGGTCCTGTAGCCGCGGGACCACCCTTGCGGCGGGCCATCACGGCGTAGAGCGGGTCGGAGCGGCCGGGCGCCGGGCTCAGGTCGTACGCCATCGCCTGTTCGAAGCTGCCGGAGTACGCGAAGTACGCGTTCACCAGGTCGGCGTGGCCGCGGTCGTCAAGCATCTGCCAGACGGCGACCGCCTTGTTCGGGAAGCAGCGGTTCGAGAACGTGACGATGAACGGTGCGCCCGGCGCGAGCACACGCCCGACTTCGGCAAAGACCTCGACCGGCTGCGTGAGGTACTGGACGGACACGGTCACCACGCACCCGCCGAACTCGCCATCGTCGAACGGGAGGTGCGGGTTCGCGTTCAGGTCGTGGACCACGCGCCGGCCGAGGAGCGGGTTCGCCGCGAGCTCCTCCGCGTTCATCCCCAGGCCGGCGACTTCGGTGTAGCGTCCGTCGGCGGGCAGGTGCGAGACCCAGCTCGACATGAGGTCGAGCACGCGAACGCCGTGCGGGAGCATGCGCGCGTAGAACGCCTGCGCGGCCGCGATCGCCGCATCGTCGATGTGCGTGACGAGCCGGGGGATGGCGTAAAAGTTGCTGTCGGCGGATTCGTCGAAGCGGCGGAAGTGCTCGGGGAGGAATGGCGATTCGGCGTTCGCGCCGGATGGTTCGTCGGCTGCCACGGCGCCACTATCGCGGCAAACGGGGCAGCCGTGCAATCGAGACACCGGAACGAGGGCCCGGCAGCTGGCCGGGCCCTGTCCTGTGCGGAAGCCGGGAACTGGTTCTAGAGTTCCTTGCGGCTGGCAACAGCGAAGGCAACGCCGCCGCCCAGCATGACCACCGCAAGGGCGATAATCGGGACGGTGAGCGACGAGCCATCGTCGTTGACGAGGCCGCTACCAGTGGTCGGAGCGGTTGGTGTCGCGCGGCCGGCAGTGGATGTCGGCGTTGCGGTCGAAGTCGCAGTCGGGCTCTGGGCGTTGGCGTGCTCGTTGGCTGCGAGGCCTGCCCCTGCCAGGCCGAGCAACATGGCGAGCGCGGCAGCGATCCCCAAAACCTTGCCCCTGATAGGGCGAGCTGTTGCAGTTGACATCTCCGGTTCCTCCAATCGAAGTCAGGTTCCCAGCCGGCCTCCAGTGACCTGCCACCGGCCGACGGCGCCTCACGCCTTGGCGATCGGCTCCATACCGGGGAACAAGTGCCTCCTTACCATGCGTCACCTCTTCCAGATGCCGAATAACAGCGCAGAGGAGCAAATAACGGCAGCGTCACGCCCCCATCTACTAAGGTTGAATGTCCAGAGCAGGGCAAGGCACCTGCCGAAGTGTTGGTTACAGGGTCACTCGGAGGCCGCCCAGACCCTAGGGACAGAGCGACACAGCGCCCGCCAGCGTCACGAGAACCTGCGCCGTTCGAACACCACGCCGCCCGCTCCGTCGTAGACCCGGAGGTAGCGCGGGTCGCCGGCGAGCGACGCTTCGAGCCCGCCGCAGCAAAGGCTGCCGTCGCGCGCCGGAAGGTACACGTAGTCGAAGGGCCGGTCCCAGCGATTCGCCCAGTCGTCCAGGCACTCGGCGTTTCCAAAGCCGCAGCCCCAGGCCGCGAAGTACGCTTCGATACCCTCGCCGAACGCGTTGTCGGGCACCCATTCGAGGCCCTGCACGGTCGCCACCGATGTCCGCCCGGTGAGCGCCGGGAACCACTCCGACTCCTTGCCGGTCTCCCACGAATCGCCGGGAATCACGAGGAACCGCGCGTCCTCGGGCGTGGAAGCGGCGATCCACTGCATCGCCTCACGCTCGCCGGCGGTCAGGGTATCGAGCGACGTGAGCTCTCCGAGCCCCGGTTCCTTGACCATCGCCGCGAACGCCGCGTAGTAGAGCAGGCAGCCGAGCACGAACAACGGCCGGGCGTGCGCCACCCATCCCCGGCGCGGGGCCTCCGCGCGGCCGGGCGCTGAGAGCCAGGTCGCCCCCTCCTTCCCGGGGATGAGGCGCGACGGCCGTTGCAGGAGCGGCACGAGGCCTTCAGCGACGGCCACGCCCGCGAGCAGCCCGATCGGAAGCGACGCGTAGGTCGCGAACGCGCGGACGTCGAGCAGGATGATGGCCACCCACCACGCGGGGAGCAGAAAGCGGTTCGACGCAAAGCAGAGGACGGCCCCGAGCAGCCCGAGCGCCGCGATCAGCGGGAAGAACGGCTCGCTCGTCGAGATCGCCCGCGCGATCGAGAGAAGCGATGAGGTGCGTGTGGCATCGTTCGAAAAGACGGTGCCGCCCGTGCTGTTCGCGGCCACGAACGGCTCGACGCCATGTTCGCTCACGACCGTGAGCCACCAGGGCGAAGTCAGCGCGATCACGCCCGCGGCCACGAACAGCGACGCCCTCACGCCCACGCGGTCGCGGCCGAGGAACGCCCACATGAGGGCCGCGCTGTAGGCGAGGAACCAGCCGGTCTGCAGGTGGCTCAGGACGCAGGCGGCGGAGAACACGCTCGCGAGGACCACCGTGCGCGTGTCCGCCCGCCGGTACATCCGGTAGATCTGCTCGAGCGCAAGGATGGCGAACAACAGGCCCAGGGAGCGCGTGATGCCGCCGCCCATGACGAGCCAGATGAAGCTGCGCGGAATGAGGGCGAACGCCGCCAGCGCCGCAACGACGGCCATGTCCGAGGTGAGCATCGTCCGGGCCAGCCGCCAGAACGCGACCAGCGTCAGGCAGGTGAACAGCAGCGGCAACAACCGGAAGAGCGTGAGCAGGCTGAAGGGACTCAGGTCGTCGGCGAACCCGGCGACGTAGAACGCGAGCGGCGAATACGCGTAGGGGATGCCGGTGTGGTTATAGGTCGTGGTCGCCGGCGGGATGTAGTGGTTCGCCTGGAGGTCGCGGACCATCTGGTAGAAGAGGCCGCCGTCGTTGAGGGGGAAGTCCGCGCCGAACACCTGGATCGCGCGCACCAGGACGCCGAGCGACAGCGCGACAGCGATGCCGATTTCGTAGTAGCCGATGGTGAGGGCAGCGACGCGCGGAAGGCGTGGCGCCGAGAGGAACTCACGGGCACTGCGGGCGAGCACAACTCCTCCTGGCATGGTGCGTGGGCACGCGCCTGCACAGGAGGGTATTCATGGCGGCGGTAGGCCGAATAAGAGAATTCCCCGGCCACGTTACGAATCTGCGATCTGCCCACCGCGACTTGCGAACACACGTGGCCGCCCTGCGTGTGCGGGGCGGCCCCTGCGGGGTGAGGTGGCTCCGGTCAGCGGCTCAGCTTGATGTGCGTCGATTCGGCGATGGCCTCGAATGCGTCGTCCAGCTCCGCGGTGGTGGGGGCGTGATAGTACTCGCCGCCCGATTCGCTGGCGATCTGCTGCAGCAGATTCTCGTCGAGGTCGTTCCCGAGCCCGATCGTGTAGATCGTGATGCTCTCGCCTGCCGCCCGCTGGGCCTCGCGCACGGCGTGGTCCCTGGCGGCTGCGGTGCCGCTGTGGTCCGAGCAGCTGGGGTTGTCGTAGGAATTCGAGTTGTACCACGAGCTCCCGCAGTAGGTGTTCGCCACACCGTCTGTCAGGAAGACGATGATCCGCGTGGCGTTCGCGCGCTTCCCGCCGCCATCGAGGATCTGGCGCCCCATCGAGATGCCGTGCGCGATGTTCGTGCTGCCATCCGGGATGGCGAGCGACTCGAGCGTCGACTCCACACTGGAGAACGAGGGCGTGAGCGCGCGGCCGAGCTGCGCCTTCGTGCTGAACGAGCCAACGCCGATCTTGTCGTACCGCTCATCGAACATCCCGACGAAGAACTGCGCATCGTCGATCATCGTGTCGTAGGGCTCGTAGGGGCCGCCGTTCGAAGGCGCGGCGTCCTTGCAGGAGTTCCAGTTGCGATAGATGACGGTGCCCGCCCGGTGCGCCGTCTTCGCGGTCGAAGCCCCGGTCACGTCGTTCCGCACACCACGGGTGACGGTGATCGTCCCGTTCCTCGTGCTCACGTTGGTGATGGTCATGAGCTCGTCGTCGATGCGGATGGTGCCCCTGCGCCCGCCGTAGCGGTCGTCCTGGTAGTCATCGAAGGCGCGGGCATCGGAGACATGGACCGTGGTGCTGTTCCCGCCGGCGGGCATGTCCTCGACGATCGTGGCCGGGCTCTTGCCGGGGCCCATCCAGGCCGTGCCCTCGACGTCCTGGTACGTGTCGAAGCACATCGAGCCGGACGTGTCGAGCACGATCGCGATGTCGAGCACCTGCGATTCCGCCTCGCCTTCCGCCGACACGTGCCACTTCGGCACGCCAAAGAATCGCGCGAACCAGGTGGGAATGTCGGCTTCCGCCTGCACGTGGATGCCCTTGTTCGAGTCGCTCGGGAACGTCGTCGTGAACTGGATGTTGTTGCCCTGCGACTGGATGAATCCGGAGTTGTCGAGCCAGTAGGACGCCGCCATCGACTCGGCCTCGCCCTGGTTGGGCATGCTCTGTGCGCCCGCAAGCGCCGAGGCATCGACCGCCGCCTGCATCTGCGTGCGGGCCCAGACCAGCCGCCCGACGTCAATGCTCATCGCGAGGAAGCCGAGCAACACGACCACACCGGCGGCAAAGATCACCAGCGCCTGGCCCTCCTCCCCGCGGCCACGGAACCGCCTGTTCTTCTCCACTGCCATGTCACCCCACCCTCTCGGCCAGACACCGAATTCGTGTGCTAAGGCCACCTTGCTGTCACTTTGGGCGACGAAGCGGAGACAAATGGGTGACCGCGAGTGGCGATTTGGGGTACGGGGACCCGCCCGCGGGTGGCCGCAGGTTCGAGCCAGGTGGACGCGGACGGCGAATTCGGGTTCGCGGCCTGGCATCGCCTGGCGGAAGATGGACGAATGGACCGCGACAGCCTGCTCCGCCGCATCGCACCGTTGCTCTGGCGCGGGCAGGTGCTGCGGTGGCAGCTTACCGGCGGGCACGTGATGGGCGCCAAGGTGATCGTCGTCCGCGAAGGGCGCGTGCTGCTCATCCGCCAGACGTACCGGTCGGGCTGGTTCCTCCCCGGCGGCGGGCTGAAGCGGGGCGAGTCGCCGGAGGCCGCGGCCCGGCGCGAGGCACGCGAGGAGGCGGGCGCGGAACTGGGCGAGCTCGAATTTCGCGGCCTGTTCAGCCATCGCTGGGGGCGCGTGGTGAACCACCTCGCCGTCTTTGCGAGCCGCGAAGCCAGGGTGGCGGAGCGGAAGCACTGGGAGATCGCCGAGCGCGGCTGGTTTGACCCCGCCGCCCTGCCCCGCGACACCGCGCCGGGCGACCGGCGGCGCATCGAGGAGTACTGCGCGGGACAGCCGGTGCGCAGCGGGCGGTGGTAGCGCGGGCGCGGCCAGGCGGGAAGTAGGCGCGCGCTGGCAATCGGAAAAACTGGTGGGCACGCCTGACGCCGTGCGCTCCCTATCCGTCGCGATAGCGAAGGCGGGGCGCCCGAGGGGACGGTACTGCCAACATGCAGCGGCCGCGGTGAGCCGCGACTCCTGGGCGTGGGAAACGAGTGTCCGGGAGGGGACGGTTAGTGCCGACATGCAGCGGCCACGGTGGGCCGCGACTCCTGAGCGTGGGGAAAGGAGTGCCCGGGAGGGAGGTGGTCGCCACACGCAGCGGCCGCGGTGGGCCGCGACTCCTGGAGTCAACAGCATTCGGTCATATGGCGTGCATCGAAGGGCGGGCGCGCAGGCCAATTTCCATAATCGCGGCCGGTACGTGGCTCTGAGAGCGCTTCCTGCGCGGCAGCTACGATCGGGGTAGCTTCAGGAACCAGGAGGTGGCGATATGCCATCCATCGCCGAAAAACGGGCGGCGTTCCGCGAACTCCACCGCTCCGGTTGTTTCGTCATCCCGAACCCATGGGACATCGGCAGCGCCCGCTATCTGCAGCACGCGGGCTTCAAGGCGCTCGCCAGCACCAGCAGCGGTTTCGCATGGACCCAGGGCCGCCCCGACCACGGCATCACTCGCGAGATGGTGCTCGACCACCTCCGCGTCCTCTCTGAAGCGACCGGCCTGCCCGTCAACGCCGACTTCGAGAACGGCTTCGCCGATGATCCGGACGGCGTGGCCGAAAGCGTGCGGCTCGCCATCGACACCGGCATCGCGGGGCTTTCGATCGAAGATTCGACCGGCCCCACCGCCCACGAACTCTTCCCCCTCGATGTCGCGCTCGACCGGCTGCGTGCCGCCCGAAAGGCCATCGACGCCAGCGGCGAGGACGTGATGCTCGTCGGCCGCGCCGAGTGCTTCATCGCCGGGATGCCCGATATAGGCGAGACCGTGCGCCGCATCAAAGCCTACCGCGACGCCGGCGCCGACATTCTCTACGCGCCCGGGCTCCGTTCGAAAGAGCAGATCGAGCAGGTGGTCGCGGCCGCCGACCCGAAGCCGGTGAACGTGCTCGTTGGCGGCGCGCTGCCGTTCTCCGTGGCCGATCTCGCCGCGCTGGGCGTTCGCCGCATCAGCGTCGGTGGCGGGCTCGCGATGGTCGGCTGGGCGGCCATTATGAAGGCGGCGACAACGCTCGCGCAGGGCAGCTTCGACGGCATGCTCCACGAACTGCCGCCCGAGAGCCCAAACCAGGTGATGGCCAGCCTCGGGAGCTAGAAGAAGCGCAGGTTCGGCAGCACCATGCCGAGCACGACCTCGGCCGCCAGCTGCCAGGGCGCTACCGGCTCCCGGTCTTCGGCCGGGTCGGCGCTCCAGCTCGTGGCCGACGGCTGCGCGAGGCCGGGCCGGTCCCGCAGCCCGTACACCCGCGCGATTTCGCCCATATCGAACCAGATCCCGTCGCAGGGGTCGCAGCGGTCGAGCGTGATGCCCTGCTGTTCGATGTGGTACATGGGCTGCCGGCACGAGGGGCACATCGCGGGCGGGGCCGCGTTCCCGCACGACTGGCAGCTCCCATCGAGCTTGATATGCCCGAAACAGAGCCGGCATCGCCCCGGCGGCAGGTCGGCCGAGAACGCGGGGTGGTGGTCGTTCGGGTCGTGCACCCCGGGGACGAGCGCATCTCTTCGCGCCCAGAAGCCGTAGCAGTGCGGGCAGTACCGCAGCGGTTCGTTCGCCACCACCTCGTGCCGCGCGTAGACCTCGAGCGGCGGGTGGTCGGCGCAGTACGGGCAGGGCAGCGCCGCCGGGGTCTCCGGTTTCGCGATCGCGGCGCGCTCTTCGGGCGTGAGCACGGGCAGCTCCTCGGGCACGTATTCGCCCGTGGCCGCGTACCGTGCGCGTGCGCGCGCCAGCCACTCCTCGTCACTGAGCCGCATACCTCGGTTATCGGCAGGGCGGGCGCGAACCTCAGCGGCGCGTCAGAACAGGATCATGGTCAGGAGAATCATGACCCCGGCGATCAGGAACGCAGCCGTGAACGGGAACCCCAACGTCGCGGTTTCCGCCCGCGGCGGGAGTACCGGCCGCGGATGCGCGCGTAACGTGGACGGCCGCCGCCGATGACCGGCCGGGCGGGGGCGACGGGAATGCGGGCCGTGCGTCAGTGCCACACCGTACCTTCCGGGCGCTCGGGGCTCGACTCCCTGATGGCGCCTGTCCAGCGAATCTACGGGCCACCGGGTGACAGACCGCACACGCCTCCCCGTTGCGATATAACACCCGGCTAAATCGCCGACCCTCGCGCGGCAAACAAAAACGGCGCCGAAGGTGGCGCCGTGCGCGAGGGCGAGTTAAGGGCCGAGACAGGTGAGGAAAACCGACTCCGATGACGCGGGCTACCCAATACAGCTCTTCAGGTCTTTGCCCCGGCCCTTGAAGGGCACTATAGGCGCGCCCAATTCGGGTTCCTGTTACGCGCCGGCCCTCCCCAGTTACAGAGCCATTTCAGGAACGCGGCCTTCGAGAACATCCACACAGGAGCGATGGCGCCATCACCCTTCGAGCCCGAGGTCCGGCAGCCGCTGTTCCAGGTCCACCAGCGGAGCGAACAGGTCGCCGTGGCGCTCGACCCGCCGCAACACCTCGTCGGATTCGAACGTGAGCAGCGAGGCGTCCTCCTCGTGGAGCGCCCGCTCGACTTCGTCCCACGTCACGGGAGTCGAAACCGTCGGACGCTCCCGCGCCCGCAGGGAGTAGACCGACACGGTTGACTTGTGGTCGTCGTTCTGGCTCCAGTCGATGAAGACCTTCCCGCCGCGCAGCGCTTTGTTCATGTTCGAAAGCACGCGCCCCTTGTGCTGCCGCTCCAGCAACATCGCGATCGCGTGCGCGAACGGCTTCGTCTGGTCGTAAGTCACGGGCGTGTTGAGCGGGACGTACAGTTGCATCCCCTTCGAGCCCGAGGTCTTCGGGAACACCTGCAACCCCAGTGCGTCAAACGTGTCCCGGAGCCAGAGCGCCACCTCGGCGCAATCGATGATGTTTGCCGGCGGCCCGGGGTCGAGGTCGAACACGACGGATGCCGGGCAGTGGACGTTGTCCCACCGGGCGAGCAACGGGTGCAGTTCGAGCGCCGCCAGGTTCGCCATCCAGACGAGCGTCGGCAGGTCGTTCACCAGCACGAAGTTGACGATGTCGCCATCGACCGACGTCTGGACAGGCCCCGTCTGCACCCAGTCCGGGCGATGCGAGGGCGCCTGCTTCTCGTAGAAGTACATGCCCTGGGCGCCGTCGGGATAGCGCTTCATGGTCATCGGCTTGTCGTGGAGATGCGGCAGCAGCACGGGCGCGATCCGCGTGTAATACTCGACGACCTGCGCCTTCGCGAAGCCGGTCCCCGCGTACATCTCCTTTTCGAGGTTCGAAAGGGTCAGCTTGCGGCCCTCGATCTCTACCTCGATCCGCGTACCCTCGCCGGCGCGCCGCGGCGGCCGGGCGGTGGCCCGCACGGCGCGGGCACGTGGCCCCGGCTTCCCTTCAACAACCGGGACCTCCGCCTCGGTCTCCTCCGTGCCCTCGCGCACCACCTGCCGCGGCGGCCTGTCCTCGCGCAAACCCTTGAACGAGGGCTGCCGGAGGGTGCCCGCATCCGTCCATTCGATGAACTCGACTTCGGCGACGAGCTTCGGTTCCACGAAGCAGCTCCCGGGCTCCGGCTTGCCCACGTCGAACGGGTTCTCCTCCTGCCGCGAATCCTTGAGCTGCCGCATCAGCTTTCGGAGCAAGGCATCGTTGAACCCGGTACCGACCTTCCCTGCGAAGATGAGCCGCTGCGGCTCGCCGCTAGCCGCCGCCTGCTGCGGGGTCCTGTCGTAGTAGCCGAGGAGCAATGCGCCGAAGCTGTCGTCGCGCGCGCCGGTGCCCGGTGTCCACCCGCCGATGACGAAC
>JBLNCO010000083.1:0-4834 GCA_050260715.1 Hyphomicrobiales bacterium
TGATGGCCGGGCTTCGCGCAAAGGCGGCCGCGGCGGCCACCACGCTCGCGATGCCCACGCCGCGGGAGCGCCCGTGGAAGTACCTGGACATCACGAACCTCAGCCTCGAAGGCTACCGCCCGGGCCTCGGCGCGGAAGGCGCCGAAGCGGGCGCCGTCGAAGGCGACTACGACGCCGTGCTTCGCCAGGTCAACGGCGAAACCGCCTCGGTCGAAGTTCGCGCCGAGGGCCTGCAGGTCGTCCCCTTCGAGCGCAACGGCGACCCGAAGCTCCAGGAGATTGTCGACAAGTACCTCGGCACCGGCGTGCCATTCGACCGGAACAAGCTGACCGCCCTCCACTACGCCTTCGGGCGGGGCGGCGTGCTCGTCTACGCCGGCCCGAACGCCGAAGTGACGCTTCCGGTGCGCCTCGCGCGGTACTTCGCGGGTGACCACCAGCTCGCCACGCCCCACACGCTCATCGTCACCGGGCCCAACGCCCGCGTGAGCGTCATCGATGACTACCGTTCGGCCGACGGCGACGACATCGTCGCCCTGCCTGCAGTCGAAATCTTCCCGGGCGCGGGCTCCGAGGTTCGCTACACCGCTCTCCATCGCTGGGGCGAGAACACCCGCGTGCTCGGCGAACAGCGCACCATCACCGAACGCGACGCGGAGCTCACCGGCCTCAGCCTGGTGACCGGCGGCGCCGTGGTGAAGGTGCACATCGAATCCTCGCTCGTGGGCCGCGGCTCCGGCAGCGAACTGCTGGGCCTCGGCGTGGGCCGTGGCAAGCAACACGCCGACATCTACACCATCCAGGACCACATCGGCCCGGATACCCGCAGCGATCTGCTGTTCAAGTCGGCGCTGAAGGACGAGTCGCGCGCCGTCTACTACGGGCTGACGCGCGTCGGCCTCGAAGCGCGCAACTCCGACGCGAACCAGGAGAACCGCAACCTGCTCCTCAGCAAGCAGGCGAAGGCCGATAGCGACCCGGTGCTCGAAATCCTGACGAACAACGTCATCCGTGCGAGCCACGGCGCCACCGCCGGCCCCGTCGATGAAGAGCAGCTTTTCTACCTGCAGGCGCGCGGACTCCCGCGCGACCAAGCCGAGGCGCTGCTCGTCAGCGGCTTCCTGAGCCAGGTCATCGACCGCATCCCGGACCCGCAGCTCCGCGACGAAGTGACGGCCGCGCTCGAAGCGCGCATGGCGGAGTGAACGGCGACGCAGGACTCGTAGGGAAAAGCGCGATGAGCAGGGCATTTGACGTCGAAGAGATCCGGGCGGACTTCCCGATCCTCTCCCGGCAGGTGAACGGCCGGCCGCTCGTCTACCTCGACAACGCCGCGACGACACAGAAGCCGCGCGCGGTCATCGATGCACTCGTGCGCTACTACGAGACCACGAACGCCAACATTCACCGTGGCATCCACACGCTCGCGGTGCAGGCGACAGAGCAGTACGAGGCCGTGCGCGAGAAGACCGCCCGGTTCATCGGCGCACCGAACGCGCAGGACATCGTCTTCACGCGGAACTCCACCGAGTCCATCAACCTGGTCGCCCGCGCCTGGGGCGACGGCAACATCCGCGAAGGCGACGAGATCGTCCTTACGCTCATGGAGCATCACTCCAACATCGTGCCGTGGCAGCTCCTCGCGCGGCGGGTGGGCGCCACGCTCCGCTATGCGCGCCTCACGCCCGATGGCTACCTCGACATAGACCACCTGCGCTCGCTCGTCGGGCCGCGCACGAAGCTCGTGTCCGTGGTCCACGCCTCGAACGTGCTGGGAACCATCAACCCCATCGCCGAGATCGCGGCGGTGGCCCACGAAGCCGGCGCCCTGGTGCTGGTCGATGGCGCGCAGAGCGCACCGCACATGCCCGTCGACGTGGCGGCGCTCGGCTGTGACTGGTTCGCGTTTTCGTCCCACAAGATGCTCGGCCCGACCGGCGTGGGAGTGCTGTGGGCCCGCGACGGGCTGCTCGAAGCGATGGACCCGTTTCTCGGCGGCGGCGAGATGATCTCGCTCGTGAAGCCCGAGGTATCCACGTGGGCCGACGTCCCGCACAAGTTCGAAGCGGGCACGCCCAACATCGCCGGCGTCATCGCGTTCGGCGCCGCGCTCGACTACCTCACCGGCCTCGGCATGGACGCGGTCCGCGAGCACGAAAAGCAGCTCACCGCCTACGCCATCAGCGCGCTCGAGGCGGTGGACGGCCTGGTCATCCACGGGCCCCGCCACGTCGAGGACCGCGGCGGCGCCGTCAGCTTCAGCCTCGAAGGGGTCCATCCACACGACGTGAGCACCGTGCTGGACCACTTCGGCGTCGCGATTCGCGCCGGCCACCACTGCGCACAGCTGCTCATGCGCGAGCTCGCGGTCCCCGCGACGAGCCGCGCGAGCTTCTACATTTACAACACGGAGCAGGAAATCGACGCGCTCGTCGAGGCCCTGCGGAAGGCAGCGGAGGTGTTCGCCCGTGGCGATACCCGAGCCGCAGTTTGACGAGCTCTACCGCGAACTTATCCTCGACCATTACCGGCGGCCGAGGAATCACGGTGCGCTCGCCACGGTCACCCAGCACGCCGAGGGCATGAACCCCGTTTGCGGCGACGAAATCGCGCTCGACCTCGACGTGCGCGGCGGCACCATCGAGGACATCGCCTTCAGCGGCCAGGGCTGTTCCATCAGCCAGGCCAGTGCCTCCATGCTTACCGAACGCGTGAAGGGCCGCCGCGTGGACGAGGTACGGGATGTCGCCGCGGCGTTCAAAGCGATGATGAACGGGGAAGAGCCGGCGCCTTCGCTCGGCGACCTGGAAGCGCTGCAGGGCGTGGCGAAATTCCCGGTGCGCGTGAAGTGCGCATTGCTCTCGTGGAAAGTACTCGAAGAAGGGCTCGCCCAGGCGGGCCATGCAGCATAAGGAGAGAGATATGACGGAGACCGCTCCGGCTCCCGGCTACGAAGAACTGCGGGAAAAGCTCCGCGAAGTCTACGACCCCGAAATCATGATGAGCATCGTCGATCTCGGGCTCGTGTACGACATCCAGTTCGAAAACGGGACTGTCTACGTCACGATGACCCTCACCAGCCCCGGCTGCCCGCTCGGGCCGGTCATCCGCGGCGAAGCCTACGCCAAGCTCAGGGAGCTCCCGGGCGTGAAGGACGTCGACGTCCAGATCGTCTGGAACCCACCGTGGGACCCCCGGACGATGGCCAGCGAAGACGTAAAGATGGCCCTCGGTATCTGGTAACGGCTCCCCGGCCCGGATCGAAGAACGCCGGGCCACGCGATTCCACCGTGGCCCGGCGCCTGCGCTACTCCTCGGGAAGGACGCCCGTCGCCGCCTGGGCCTCCCCGGCGCACCGGTAGAACACCGATTGCGGCTGCCCGGCGCGCTGGACGGCATCGACCATCTCCATGAGGGCGGCATCGGTGGCGACGCCCGGCACGCCGTGCTCGGCGAGGCACCCGGCGATCGCCGCCCGCGAGGCGGCGAGCTGGTCCGCCGACGGCGGATTCGCCTCCGCCAGCTGCTTCGCCCAGACCGAGTCCACATCGCGCTGGTGCTGCGCGTGGCAGTCGAGGTACGCCGCCTGATAGTGCGCGCCCTCGTTCGTGTCCTTCGTCGCGAATTCGAACGCGAGCCGGCCATCCTGTTGGACCGGGTCCGTGACGTCGAAGCCCTGCGCCTCGACGCAGGCGATGGTTGCGTTCACCGCCGATTCGTACTCGTCCTGGGTGACCACGCCATCTTCGAGGATCGCGGCCTGGCCGGGGCTCGTGTGGGGTAGCCGGTCCGCTGCGATCTCCGCCGAGGACGGGTGCTCGTGGGGCGAGTCTCCCGACGCCAGCGCGAAGGAGAGGGCGGCTGCAGCCGCCACCAGGACTATCGCCATCCCCGCTGCCAGCTTCCATGACCGAGTAATCGAACCAGTGTGCATTTCGCTCGCTCCCGCTGCGCTCAGTCCGTCGTTTCCAACCCGCTAACGAGTTCACAATTAGGCTGAAAACAACTATTGCGTGGCAGAATACGCCCCCCGGTTGGGGGCGATTTAGGGGCGGGCCCAGGCGACTCGATCGTCGACGCGGCGGCCCATGGTGTACTCGACCGGGACGAAGCCCTGGCTGAGCCAGAACGGGGCGCCGCTGGGGTTCGCGCTCGCAAAGTGGAGGGCGCACCACTCGTGCTGCTGTTCGCGGGCCCAGCGCATCGCATGGTCGAGGAGTACCTTGCCCACGCCGCCGCCACGTGCCTCCTCTTCGACCACGCCCTGGAAGAGGTAGATGGTCGGGCCGCCCAGCACGAGCGGCGAGAGCCAGTCGGGCGGCGTGAATGTGTCCATGCCGAGCGGCCTGCCGTCGCGGTAGGCGATGAACGCCCCGTTCCGGGCATCGGCGAGCATGCTCGACTGGTAGTCGCGCGCGGCGGCCATCGTTTCGTGGAGGTACGGCCAGAAGATCGGCGGCCGGAAGTGGTGGACCGTATTCACGTGCTCGAGGTGCATCACCAGGTCGATGTCCTCGCTCCCGGCCTGGTGCACCTGGATACCATGGCCGGCGGGCACGTTGAGGACGGGCTGCGACGTCGGGCGCATCGCACAGACGAGCCGCCGGCCGAAGCCGAGGTTGACCCATGCCTCCTCCGTCGCGCGGTCGCCCGGCACCACGTAGACGCGGTGTTCGAAGAACCCGCGGTCGACCCACTCCCCGGCGAGCGAGCCGTAGAGGGCGCGGTACACCTCGGTTGCATCGGCGTCCTGAGCGACGGCGTGGGCGTGCAGCCCGATGGCCATGGAGTACGGTTCGACCCACTGCGCGACGAGCGACGTGGGCGGCGGGTT
>JBLNCO010000084.1:0-2721 GCA_050260715.1 Hyphomicrobiales bacterium
ACCACGAGCGCCAGGTAGGTCTGCTCGTGCTTGCTGTTGTTCTGGAGCTTCTTGGCGAGCGGAAGGAAGAGCACGTTCGCGGTGGAGACGCCGTAGAAGGTGGCAACGAAGGCGGTGGCGATGCCGGGGCCGATGTGCTCCGGCTCGTTCAGATGGCCCATGACGCCCATGAGGCCCATGACGGCGCCGAGCACGCCGATCGTCGGTGCGATGCCGCCCATGAATTCGAGCACGGCGTAGTTGTGCTCGTGGCGCAGGCGCATCGCCTCCGACTCGATCTCCATGATTTCGCGCAGGAGCTCGGGGTCGGTGCCGTCGATCATGAGCTGCACACCCTTGCGGGTGAACGGGTCGTGGATCTTGTCGACGTCCCCTTCGAGGGCGAGGAGGCCTTCGCGGCGGGCTTTGTCGGACATGCTGACGAAGAGGTCGACGGTGCCCGGGCCGTCGTGCTGGCCGCCGCCGAAGAAGGCGGTCATGAGCGCCTTCGGCAGGGCCATCATGGTCGAAAGGGGCTGGGAGGCGAGCGTCGCGCCCAGGGTACCCACGACGACGATGAGCAGGCCAGGGATGTTGAAGAGCGCGGCCGGATTGCCGCCTTCGATGATGTTGCCGCCGATGATGCCGCCGAAGGCGAGCGCGATACCGAGGACAGTCGCCAGGTCCATCAGGCGGTCCTCCGGAGGGCGCCCATGGTGGCCCGGCGGTACTCAGCGATGCGTTCGGCGATGACCGCCGGGGATTCGGAACAGACGTACTTGTGGCCGTTCGTGAGCGTGATGTGCGTGTCGTGCGTGGCTTCGACCACCTCGATGAGATCGGGGTTGAGGTAGAAGGTCGTGCCGTCGATGCGGGTGAGCTCGATCATCGTGCGGGTGGTTGGCTCCTTCTCCTCAGGTCAGAGAGAAGCGTAGGCACGAGGTTCTGCGCGGGTTATCGGGGAAGGCCCACACGCCGGTTCGAACCTCCCTAGCTGGCGGAGGGAGATCCCCTAAATGGCGGCTGCACGAACCCGGCCGCGCGCCTCCATCGAACGGGCGCTGGCGGGAAACGCGAAACGCCCGGCGGAGGGGGCCGGGCGTTTCGTGGCGGGGGGCCGGAGGGGGTTGTGCTGAGTTAGCCGACCATGCTCGGTTCGTCGCCGTAGTTCGCGAGCATCTTCTCCGCTTCCTCGACGCTTTCGAGGCGGACGATGCCCTTGCGGATGGCGTACCGGATGAGGTCGGTGCGGTTGCGGGCGTGGAGCTTCGCCATGATGTGCGCCTTGTGCGCCTCGACGGTCTTCACGCTGATGAAGAGGGCGTTGGCGATGCCCTGGTTCGTGTAGCCCTCGGCGATGAGCTGCAGCACTTCGCGCTCGCGCGAGGTGAGGGCTTCCACGCCGGTGCGCTGGTCGGAGCGCTTCGCCTGGTAAAGCACTTCGGCGAGGTCGAAGCCTTCGCTCAGGGCGCTCGAAAAGTAGCTATTGCCGCGATGGACGGTCTGGATGGCGAGCACGAGCTCGGAAACGTCGGACTTCTTGATGATGTAGCCGGAAGCGCCGGAGCGGAGGGCATCGAGCAGCTGGTCCTCGTCGACGAAGCCGCTGAGCATGACGACCCGGGTGCCGGGCGACGAGCGGCGGATCTGGCGAGTGGCTTCGAGGCCGTTGAGGCCGGGCATGACGACGTCCATGAGGACGACATCGGGGCTGTACTTCTCGACGGCCTGGACGGCCTCGCGGCCGTTCTCCACATCGGCGACCACTTCGAGCTCCGGCTGGCTTTCGAGCAGCATCCGCAGTGCCTGGCGAATGACGGCGTGGTCGTCGACCAGCAGGATGCGGATCGGGTGTGCGCCACGGACGCTGGTGGAGCTGAGGGGCGCGCGCGCAGCAATGGGCCGCCCGGTTCGAGAAGCGTTCATGAACGAGTTCCTCCGACTATTTCCGGGCCTGCCCTGTGTCCGCTCCGGCACAACCCGGGCGTGTTGATTCGCATCGCTGCGAATGGAGAACGGCAAAAACCCTTACAACACCCTGAAGTCTAATGGTCAAAATGAGGAGTCGTATCAGGGTAGACCCTGATAGTGAACCGGTATAACCCGATGTCAACCAAAATTGCGCGTGCTCCGCAACACAGCCGCGCACAGCCCGAGAGCGGCGGACGGCGGGCCTACTCCCGCGCGGTTCAACGCCGCGCGCAGGGGTTTCGGAGGTTGCCAGGAGTACGATGTCGATTCCGAACGGCGCGGCCACGACAGCGGCGAGACCTATGGCCCGCGGCAGCGAACCGCGCGGGCACATCGGTGACCGGACCGGCGAGCAGGCCGGGCGAGCGAGACGGGCCGCTAGATGCTGAAGAAGGCGCGCTCGATGTGGCCGGGCTCCGAGATGAGGTGCATCTCCGAACGGATCGCCATGATGGTGTCGTTGTTGGCGGCGTGCTCCGCCGACTCCTCGTCCTTGTAGATGGCGATCCGGGCGATCTCACCGGAGTCGTCGTGTGGGCGAAGGAGGTAGCTTTCGAGGCAGCCCTCCGATTCGCCGATGAGATCGGCGAGCCGGCGCATGAGTTCCTCCATGCGCTTTTCCTGGCCACGAATGGGCCGCGCGACGGACAGACGGATGTAGGGCATGAGTGCCTCCCTCGAAACGTGGGTGGCATTCTAGGGATCCGGGCGGCGGATAGGAAGAGAAACGCCCCCGCCTTGCGGCGGGGGCGTTGAAGTTCAATACGAGGT
>JBLNCO010000085.1:0-14294 GCA_050260715.1 Hyphomicrobiales bacterium
AACGGCGAACGGTACGAATCGCTCAGCGAAGCGGCCGTGAAGGCGATGTGGGAGCACCCCGAGGGTCTCGAAAAGCACCCGCTCTACCCGAACTTCATGGACTACGGCCCCGAAGACCGCCAGGTCCGCTTCGAACGCCCGACCCTCTGGATGCACGGGAACTACCTCGCGCGGTCCGACGGCAACAGTGGCAAGATCGTCGATGAACGCATCCCCACCGGGAACCCGTTCGTCGACCAGTTCAGCCGCTACTTCCCGGACCTGCGCGCCCGGCAGATCGCGGCCGGCCACTTCTTCCCCGAGGAGTCGCCGGAGGTCACGAACGAAACGCTCCTCGCCTTCCTCGCGGGCCGGATCTAGGAGGCCGCATGCCCTACGCGCGCTCTCGCGAAGTCTCGCTCTACTACGAAGAGCTCGGCGAAGGCGAGCCGCTCCTGCTCATCATGGGCCAGGGCAGCGACCATCACGGCTGGGACGAAGTGCGCGACGATTTCGCCACGACCCACCGCGTGATCGTCTATGACCATCGCGGCACCGGCCAGAGCGACAAGCCGCGCGAGCCCGCCTACTCGCTTTCCATGTTCGCCGCCGACGCTGTGGCCATCCTCGACCACCTTAGCATCGAACGAGCACACGTCTACGGCATCTCCATGGGCGGCCGCATCGCCCAGTGGCTCGGTATCGACTACCCCGGCCGCGTCGGCTCGCTGGTGCTCGGCGCCACCACCCCGGGGAACCGCAAGGGCGTCCGCCGGCCGCCCGAAGTCGACGAGGTGATGTCTACCCGGCCCCAGGACCCTGAGCAGGCGCTGCGCTTCCTCATGGAGCAGATGGTCTCCCCCGGCTACATCGACAGCCACCCCGAATACGTCGCTCGCATGCGCGAACGCCGCCTGAACCCGATTCCCGATTACGCGCAGCGGATGCACTACCTCGCCAGCGAAGCGCACGACTCCTGGGACCGCCTCCCCGAAATCAGCGCTCCGACGCTCGTGATCCACGGCGACCAGGACCTGGTGAACCCCACCGAGAACGCACAGCTCCTCGCCTTCCGCATCCCGGGCGCCGAGCTCTGCCTCGTACCCGGCGGCCGCCACGGCTACTTCATCGAATGCCGCGAAGCAGCGAGCCCCGTCGTGCTCGACTTCCTCGCGCGTCACCCGCTCGACCCCTCCGGCCTCGCCTCGAATCGTGACGGGGGACAATCATCCTCCGGCTGAGGAGCTGGCACATCCTCGGGCGAAGGTGTTCTCTTCCCGGAGCAGCCTCCGAAGGACGTGCCCCGGCGCGACGAAATCGCCGCGATGCTCCGCTCGATTGCAGAGTGAGCCGCGAACTGCACAGGTCAACCGGCGCTCGGCGGCCAGTAGCTCACGAAGTCGAAGAGCGTCTTGAAGCCCATCCGTTCGTACACCGGGTAGCCCAGTTCGGTCGCCGAAAGGGTGGCCCGCTTCGCGCCCTGCTCGGCGCCCGCCAGCAACGCGGCGGCCGTGAGCGCCTCGCCGAAGCCCCGGCGGCGGTACTCCGGCCGCACGTACACGTTGTAGACACCCACCATCTCGCCCGTCACGAGGCCCATCGACCGCGCCACCGGCAGGCCACCGGCCCGCCCGAGCAGCATCGCGCAGCCCGGCAGCGCGAGCGCCGCGCGCGAAATCGCGGCGCGCACGTCCCGGCCATCGTCTCCCGGTTCGGCGTCCGCGTAGTCCAGGGCCCCCGGCAGGTCGTGCACGCGCTCGATGTCCAGTCCCGGCGCTGGCGCCATGCTCGCGGGAAGCTGTTCGAGCAGCATGCCCGGCTCCCGCTCGCGCGGGGTGTAGCCGCGGGCGCGCAGCAGCCCGATGAGCTCGCGGTCGACCGGTTCGCGCACCACCACCCGGAACCCCGCGTCACGCGCCCGGTACCACCCTTCGACCGCAGCGATGTCCGTGCCGCTCGCCCGGGCGGTCGCGACGACCACGTTGAACAGCGGGTTCTCCACGCCCGCCTCCATCACCCGGAACGGCCCGACTTCTGCGCCTTCCGCGCCCGGGCCGAGCTCGGCGATGCGCGCCAGCGCCGCCACGTAGTTAGCGAACATCTCGTCGGCAATGTCGCCTGTCACCTTCGCATCATGGCCGCCGTCCGCGCCGGGCGACAACCGGCCCCGCCGCCGGTAAGCTAGGCCGCAAGAGGAGAGCGCATGAAAGACCCGGATCCGAAGTCGATCGAAAAGATGTGGAAGTACGCCGAGAAGTACGCGGAGAAGTCGGGGACGCACCTGCACCCGGACCGCTACATCACCGAAGGGGTGGTGCTCGGCCTCGCTTCGAACCTCGACCAGTACGGCCGCCCGCTCTGCCCGTGCAACTTCTACCCCACGAAGGACGAGAACGGGAACTGGCCCGAAGGGCTCTACCTGCCGCGCGAAGAGGAAGTGAAGCGCCGCGACTGGATCTGCGCGTGCGACGAAATGCAGAAGTTCAAGTACTGCCACTGCCTGCTCTTCGTGACCGAAGAGGGCCTGCCCATCACCGAATACCTGCCCGAAGGCCACGAAGGCCGCGAAATCTACGGCCTCGTCCACGACCCGACGCCCGATAAGGGCCGGGCGCTCGGCCGCGTGCTCGAACGGCGCGCCGAGGAGTAGCACGATTGGCGCGTGTGCGCCGGCCGATGCAGGTGAGCCGCCCGGACCACCAGCGAACGCGGCTCCGAGTCGGTAAACTCCGGCCATGCCCTTCGCCCGCGTGAACGCTGCCCGCATCTACTACGAGCAGCACGGCAGCGGTCCCGACATCGTGTTCCTCCACGGCGCCGGCGGGAACCACCTCTCCTGGTGGCGGCAACTCCCGGTGTTCGCCGAGCACTATCGCTGCACCGTCTACGATGCCCGCGGCTGGGGCCGCTCGACCGGCCACCACAATGTCGGCCGATACGTCCTCGGCACCGACCTCGTGGCGCTGCTCGACCACCTCGGCATCGAACGGACGCACGTCGTCGCCCAATCGAGGGGCGGCCGGGCGGTGGCGGGGCTCACGAGGCTCGCGCCCGGGCGCATCCGGTCGCTCCTGGTCTGCGGGACCACGGCCGGCGCCACGAATGACCGCATCCGCGAACTGCAGGACGAGCTCGCCGGCGTGCGCGGCGATGGCGGCCTCCGCGAACACGCGCTCGCGAAGGAATTCGAAGCGAGCCACCCGGACCTCGCGCTCCTCTACCGCCAGATCAACGCGCTCAACCCGCCGCGTCCGCGCGGCTTCCTCGGGCGGCCACCGCCCACCTACCGCGGCAGCATGCACGAACCGCTGACCGCGCTCGGCGTGCCCATACTCTTCCTGGTGGGCGAACACGACATGATCACCTCGCCCGAAATCATCCGCGAGGCGAGCGGCCTGGTGCGTGGCTCGCATTTCCACCAGATCGACGGCGCCGGGCACTCGGCCTACTTCGAAAAGCCCGGGGAATGGAACCGGATAGTCCGCGCGTTTCTCCACGCCGTGGATAAAGGAGAACCCTGGCAACCGGGTTGATACCGCCCTGATACCGCGTTATTGTCTTGTCCTTATGACGGCACTCCTCGCGCGGATGGTCGCCTGGTTGCGTTCGATCCCCGCCTGGCGGCGCGAACGTGCGGCCTCGGGCTGGGTCGAACCCACGAACGCGGTCACGCGTGCCATCTACGAGCCGCTTGCCCGCGACCTCCACGAACCGCTGCCGGCGCCGCCGGCCGCCGCGCCCGCGCCGCCACCCGCCGCGCCCGAAGTTGCGGCGCCCGCGCCACCGCCCGTCCGCGATCCGGAGCCCGCTGTCGCCCAGCACGAGGCTCCCGCACCCGCGCTCCCGCAGGAACCGGAGCGCTCCGACGCGCCCGAATCGCAGCCCGAAGAGCAGCGCCAGCCCGGCCGCGCCGCCTGACCTCCGGCTATACTTCGCTCATGGCCATCTACGAGTACTACTGCCCTACCTGCCGCGAGAAATTCGAAGAGCGCAAGCCCATGTCGCAGGCCGCGACCGCGACCGTCTGCAAGCAGGGCCACCCCGCCGAACGCACCATTTCCGCATTCGCCACGCTCCGGGGCGACGCCGAATCGATGGTCGACCTCGGTGCCGGTGGTGGCGGGTGCTGCGGTGGCGGCGCCTGCGCCTGCTCCGCTTCGAACAACTAGCCGCCCGCCCTGCACCCCCGACGGCAGCGAGACTTCACGGCGCGGGGGTCACGTCGCCGCCGCGCGGCAGGCCTGCCTCTCGCACGCGCTGCCCGCCCGGCTGCCGCGACACCAGCAGGTACGCCGTCGCCGCGATCACGATCGCGGTCGCCTCGGCGAGCGTCATCATCCCGATGATGTACGTCGACTCCTCCCAGAACGGCTCGGGGAACATCTGGATCAGGTGGTCCGTGTCGGGATTGAGTTGCCACAGGTCGTTTCGGAACACGACTTCGTGGAAGGTTGTCCAGGCGCTGTCGAAGCCGGTCAGCGCGAATGCGGCGATCGCTCCGAACACCACGATGCCCACCGCCACGCCCATCAACGCCAGGCGCGCCAGGCTGCGGAACGGCCGCTCCGATGACCACAGGTACACGCAGGTGATGTACGCCAGCACATAGGCGAGCGTTGCCTCCTGCACCCGGAACACCAGTCGCATCACCTGCTTCACGTCCTTCATGTGCTCGGTTTCCCGCGTGTTGAACAGCGAAACTTCCTCGCCGTCGGCCGTTACCAAAATGCGGAGTGTTGGCCGGTCGTTTTCGAAATAGTCGACGATTTCGCCGGCTGCCCGGTCGAGTTCGGGCAACGAAACGCCCGTCGTTTGCGCCGCGTCGTACTTGCGGAAGCCGCGTTCGTAGAAGCGCACTTCGCCCGCGAAGAAACGAACGTTGGTAGTGACCAGCAGCAACGGAATCGCGAGCACAAACAGGAAGGTGGCAAGCCGCGAAAGGAACGCCATCGGAACCGGAACCCGCCTTCCCTCGACCGTGCAGCCATCGTGGCCCCGCCCCCCGTGGCTGTCAAACGAAGACATGTGCCGAAGCACCCGGCTCTGCTACGCTGATTCGTGCCCCGACACTCTGATCTGGATCCCTCCGAGGAGCACCCTCCGTGACTATTGCCGCGCCCGGAAAGCCGGAGCTCGACTTCATCTTCCACCCGCGTTCGATCGCCATCGCCGGCGTCTCCGCCAAAGAAGGGCCCGGTTTCGGCGGCGGCGGATTCGTCACCTCGCTCCAGGAAATCGGCTTCCGCGGTCCCATCTACCTCATCCACCCCACCGCCCCTGCCATCCGCGGCCTGAAGTGCTACCAGCGCCTCACCGATATCCCCGACGACGTCGACTACGTCATCTCCTCCGTCAATGCCCGCTACGTCCCCCAGTTGCTCGAAGACTGCATCGCGAAGGGGGTCAGGGTCCTCCACCTCTTCACGGCGGGTTTCACGGAAACCGGTGACGTCGAGCGCGCGAAGATGGAACAGGCGGTGGTCGCCCGCGCGCGTGAAGCGGGCATCCGGCTCATCGGCCCGAACTGCATGGGCCTCTACGTTCCCGCCTCGCGGCTCGCCATGATGCAGGGCCAGATCCCCGAGCCCGGCCCCGTCGGCATGGTCTCCCAGTCGGGGATGAACGCCGGCGAGTTCGTGCGCTACGCCACCCCGCGCGGCGTGCGCTGCTCGAAGGTCATCAGCTTCGGCAACGGCGCCGACCTGAAAGCCGCCGACTTCTTCGACTACCTCAGCGACGACCCCGAGACCGAAATCATCGTTGCCTATCTCGAGGGCATCCAGGATGGCCCCCGGCTCGCCCGCGCCATCCGCCGCGCCGGCGCGGCGAAGCCGCTGGCCATCCTCAAGAGCGGCCGTACGGAGGCCGGCTCGCGCGCCGCGAGCTCGCACACGGCATCGCTCGCTGGCTCGTTGCAGGTGTTCGATGCGCTCTGCAAGCAGGCCGGCGCTATCCGCGTCGAAAGCCTCGAAGAGCTCACCGATATGGCCGTGGTCTTCCAGTTCGTGAAGCGTCTCGCCGGCCCGAACGTCGTGGTGGTGGGTGGTGGCGGCGGCGCCAGCGTGCTCGCGGCCGACGACCTCGATGCTGCCGGCCTCAAGGTGCCCGCGCTCCTCCCTGAGACCCAGGAAGCGCTCGCGAAGGTCACCCACGAGGCGGGCACAAGCATCCGCAACCCCATCGACACGACCAGCCTCTGGGAGGAGGAGGGCTTCGAGGCGACCCTCATGCCCTGCGCGACCGCGCCGAACGCCGACCTCATCCTCTATCACACCGGCTTCGGCGCGGGGCCGTCCGCGCGCTACGGGAATCTCCACAAGCGGCTTCAGCAGCAGGCCGAAACCCTCGGCCGCATCCAGAAGGAAAGCGGCAAGCCCGTCATCGTCGCCGTCCGCCCCTCGACGACCGCGGAAGGGTTCGAGCAGGCGCAGGAGTTCATCGACAACTGCTGGCACAACGGCATCGCAACCTTCCCCTCGATCGCCCGCGCCGCTCGCGCGCTCAGCGGGCTGCTCGAGTGGCAGCGCCTCCACGAGGCGTAGCGTTTCCTTCGCGTCGAAACGAAAACGGGGAGGGCCATGCGGCCCTCCCCGTCTCTGGGGCCCCCAACACCCCTGCTCAGTGGCCGGCCATCCCCTCCACCGCCACCTCGCCCGCCTGGAAGATGCCCAGCGCGCCTTTGCCGACGTTCGCGAACTTGTGCGTGACCATCAGGTACAGGCCCGGTTCGTCGAAGCTGAACTCCACGAACCCACCCTGCGCCGGCTGGAGGTCCAGCGCCTGGGCGCCACCGTGGTTCGCGTCGGGCTGCAGCGTGTAGGCGCCTTCCTTGAACATGGTGTCGAAGACCGTCCCGACGATGTGGAATGAGCTGTTCTCGTTCGGGCCATCGTCCACTACCCAGGCGCGGATGCGCTGGTTCGGCTCCACGCGGATGGGCGCGAACTTGTACTGGTTGTAGTAGCCGTTGAACACGACCGCGTCTTCCTGCTCGTCCTGCATCTTGAACAGGTCGCCAGGGCCGCCCGGCTCCCCGAGATAGAGCTCGTGCTGCATGAAGATGAACTCGTGGTCCACCGGGGCCAGGTTCGGCGGGTCGATGATGATCGCCCCGAACATCCCGTTGCCGATGTGGTGCAGCGCCGGCGCCGTGCCGCAGTGGTACATGAACGCGCCTGCGAACTTCGCCTCGAACTGGTAGGTCAACGACTCACCCGGGTTGATGGTCCGCATCTCGTCGTTCCACGCGACCTTGCTCGCGTGCAGGTCGATCGAGTGGCCCATCGTGCCTTCGTTCTTCAGCGTGATGTTGAAGACATCACCCACCTCGCCGCGAAGCACCGGCCCCGGCACCTGGCCGTTGAACGTCCACATCTCCTGCATCACGCCCGGCGCCACTTCGATCTGCTTTTCGGACGCGACGATCGTCACGTTGTGGACCGTGCCGCCCTCGGCCGGCTTCAGCGTCGGGTCGAACGGCTTCCACTCCGGGCCCGGATTCTTGTTTGGGTCGATCTTCGCGAAGTTGTTCTCCGCGGGCGTGCGCGCGTCGACGCCCTGGGCCGCGACGGCTGCGCCCTTCACGTTGACGTCCATCACCATGCCGGCCGCCTTATGGCCGGGCATCGTGCACCAGATCTGCGAAGGGGCGTCGAACGGCCCGAGCTTCACCGTCTCCGATTCGCCCGGTTCCAGCATCCGGGTGCCGGTCGTGCCGTTGAGCTTGAAGTCGTGCATCCCGGCGCCCGCATTCTTCACGCGAAACGTTACGGTCTGGCCCGGCTCGACATCGATCTTCGAAGGCTTGATGTACAGGTCGCCGAGCTCGACGTCCACGACGCCGTCCGCCGGCGCCCTGACCTGGCCCGCAGCCGCGGGCGGGCTCGACGACGCTGGCCGCTTTCCCGCGGTGACGCCGGCCGAGAAGAGCAACGCCAGCGGCAGAATCACCGCGAGCGCGATCCCGGTGCCAATCCAATTCATACGCCGTTGCACGGGTTCCTCCTGGCCACATGAGGGGGTGGCAGGTAAAGAATCGCCGCCATCTCGCGCGAAGAATCCGGCCGAAAGCACCAGCCGGAAGGTCCGATCGGCTCAATTTACCGAGCGGTAGATCGCGGCGTAGGTGCGCTTTCCTGCGGCCCACGCCGCGAGGTGGCACGATGGATGAAACACGCGCGAAAGGAGCTCGCCTGTGACCAACCCCGAACTCCCCTCGCTTCCCGGCAGCCCCAGGGAGCTCGAAGGCGCCGAAAAGGCGATGCTCAAGCTCTCCTACGGCGTCCATGTCATCGGCTCACGCAGCGCAACTGGCGAACTCAACGCCATGCTCGCCGACTGGGTGATGCAGGTGTCGTTCAAGCCCCGCCTTGTCGCCTGCTCGATCGAAAACGACGCCCGCACCCTTCGCTTCGTACGCGAGACCGGCGTCCTGAGCGTGAACCTGCTGCACGAAAAGGACGGGCACTACATCGCCCGCCAGGTCGTGATGCCCGCCGAATCGAAGAAGGTGAGGGGCCGCCCCGAAGAGATGCAATCGCTCATCGTCCAGAAGCTCGAGGGCATCCCCTACGGCCTGCACGAAAACGGCTGCCCCATCCTCGACGAAGCCCTCGGCTGGTTCACCTGCGAGGTCGAACAGTTCGTTCCTGTCGGCGACCACACGCTTGTCATCGGCCGCGTCACCGATGGCGAAGTCGTCCGCCCCGGCGAGATGCTGATCGAGCGCGAGCTCGGCTGGGAGTACGCAGGCTAGGTACGCGATGCGGGCCGAACGCCTCGACCACCTGGTCCTCACCGTCGCCGACCCGGAGACGACGGCCGCCTGGTACGAACGCGTGCTGGGCATGGAACGCGTGACGTTCGGCGAAGGCCGGCTCGCCCTCCGCTTCGGGAACCAGAAGCTGAACCTCCACCAGGCCGGCCACGAGTTCGAACCGAAGGCCAGCCGGCCCACGCCGGGCTCCGCCGACCTCTGCTTCGTCACCCGTGTGCCCATCGGCGACGTCATCGCGCATCTCGGCCGTCTCGGGCTCAGCGTCGAACGGGGCCCGGTCGAACGCACCGGCGCCCTCCATCCCGTTCGCTCCGTCTACCTCCGCGACCCCGACGGTAACCTCGTCGAAATCGCGAACGAGCTGTAGCGGTCCGCTGGAGCGAACCGCCGCACCGCTAACCTTCGCAGCCGATGCCGTCGTGGTCCCCATCGAACCGGTGCGGGTCGGGCGGGAGGACGGTGAAGCCGGTCCGCGGGATGTCCCTGCAGTCGAGGTCGGGTGGCGCCGGCGGGATGCAGAAGTCGGGGTACGCCGGCGAGCAGTTGGGCTGCGCAGCCTCTGCGGGATCTGCGGTGGGCGCCGGGGTGGCGGCGAACGCGGGCGGCGCGACCCGGACCGTGGCCGGGGTGGCCGTGGGCGTGGCCGTCGGCGTCGATGTCGCCGTGGCGGTTGGCGTGGGTGTGGGCGTGCGGGTCGGGGTGGGTGTCGCCGTGGGCCGCGCGTCCGGCGTCTGCGATTCCGGGGGGAGCGGAGTGAACCAGAGCCGCGGCTCGCCGGAGCTGCTGCTGCACCCGCTCGCAAGCATCGCCAGCGCGAGTACGGCCGCGAAAATCACTCCACTCCGCGTCATCCGCGCATTCTACGACGGGAAAAGTCGCATGCTCCCGTCTCCCTTTGCGTGACGCGCCGTCCCGGCCGCGTTCTAGTCGTGCTCCTTTTCACCTCCCTGTGGCTCGGGCAGCGGGATCGCGGAGGGTGAAACGCCAGGATCTCGACGGCGTCTCCTGGGATGTGGTAAATGAGCCGGTGGCGTTCGATGATCAACTCTCGAACTCCGAACTCCGGCCATTCGGGCACAACGCGTCCTGACTCTGGAAAGGCGCTGAGCTGTCGGGCCGCATCTCGAACACTGACGCGAAGGCGCCAGGCGGCCCGTGGCGACCAGAGGCTGAGCTCGGCAAGCACTTCGTGAAGTTGCCGGCGGGCGCCCCGAACCCAGCGAACCCTCAAGGCTCGATGCCGAGCTCTCGCATCACCTGCTCGTGAGGAACCGTCTCTCCGGCCCGGCTCTCCTCCAGGCCTCGCTCGATTTTTGCCCGGAGGGCCAGGGCTTCAGCGACTGCCGCAAGGTCGTCCCAGGTCGCGTCCTCGTCGAGGCTCTCGACCAGCCGCAAAGCTTCAGCCTTCGCCGACAGCGTTGTTCCACCCGACTTCGCCATGGCCCGATTGTACCGCCTACCGCCCGCCCGCGTGCTTCGCGAACGCCGCCTGAATGGCCGCTGTCTCCCGCCCGAACATCTCCGTCGCGCGTTCGCGGGCCCACGCGTTCGCCTTTTCGAGCCCCGTCAGCGTGCCCTGGAACCGCGGGATGACGTACCGCGCGAGCAGCTCGTAGCTCCTGTGGATCTTCTCCCGCGGCGCCCATTCGTGTGCCAGCCCGAGCACGCCCCCGAACCCGCCGCTCAGCTCGTCGAGCCGCTCGATCGCCGCGATCGCATCCTCCGGCGTGCCGATGATTGCGCCGCCGTCGGCCACCGTCGCCTTCCACGCCGCGATGTCGTCGTCGCCCTGCATCGCCATCGGCCGTCCGAGCGTCTTCGCGAAGTACTCTTCGGCCCACTCGCGGCCCTTCTTCGCGATGTCCGCGAACGCCTCTTCGCGGTCCTCGGCGATGTAGATCGGGAGCATCAATCGCCAGTTGCGCCGGTCGATGGTCTTGCCGTGCTTCGCCGCCTCAGCCTCGGCGATCGCCCACTGCCCGGGGATCGTCGCCACGCCGCCCATCGCCGTCCCCAGCGACAGCGCGCCGACGCCGTACTTCCCGGCCGCCTGCATGCCTGCGGGCGACACCTGGCTTGCGACGAACACCGGCATGTGCGGCTGCTGGTAGGGCCGAAGCTGCAGCCGCGCGTCGCGCAGGCGAATCCAGTCGTTTTCAAAGGTGAACGGTTCGTCCTCCGTCAGCAGCCGGAGGATGACGCCGAGCGCTTCGTCCATCATCTCCCGCTGGCGCGTCGGTTCGAGGCCGAGCTGGTGCGAGTCCGTGTACAGCGCGCCCGGGCCCACCCCGAGCATCACGCGGCCGCGCGTCAGGTGGTCGAGCAGCGTCATGCGCTCGGCGGTCATGTAGGGGTTGTGGTAGGGCAGGCTCACCACGCCCGTCCCGAGCCGGATGTGCCGCGTGCGCTCGGCCGCCACCCCGATGAACACCTCGGGCGAGGAGATGATCTCCCAGCCGGCGCTGTGGTGCTCGCCGATCCACGCCTCGTCGAACCCCAGGTGGTCCAGCCACTCGATGAGCTCCAGGTCCCGCTGGAGCGCGAGGGTCGGGTTCTCGCCCACCGGGTGGAACGGAGCCATGAAGATGCCGAAGTTCAGCCTGCCGGAGTTCATTTCGAGCGCTCCTCGGAGTTGGTGGCGCTAGCTTACCCGCGAAGCCCGCACGATGCCCGTTCGACAACTGCCCGGCCGCCGCCGACAATCGGCCCCGTGTTCCTGATAGCCGATGGCAACAACATGGCCTGGGCCGGGTTCCACGCCCTGCGCAAGGCGATGGGCTCCGAAACGCCCGAGGCGAAGGTCCGCGCGGCGCTCCTCGGACTCACGCAGAGCGTGCTCGGGTTCGCCGCCCGCTCCGGCGAACCGCCAATCCCCGGCCGCCCCGAAGGCACCGTGCGTCTCGGCACCCGGCCGGTGACACGCGTCGCGGTCGCGTTCGACGAGGGCCGGCCGCTCCGCCGCCGCAGCATCTACCCCGGCTACCAGATGGGCCGCGAGAGCACGCCCGCCTTCGCCGACAACGAGCGGTTCGTCCTCGAAGCCATCGACCAGTTCATCGAGATGGCCCGCATGCTGCCCATCGAAATCGCGCGCGGGACGAACACCGAAGCCGACGACCTCGCGGCCGTGATGGTGCTCGAGAGCGAGGACGAGGTCCGCATTGGCTCCACCGACCGCGACTTCCTCCAGCTCGTCGATGAACGCGTGTCGATCTACTCGCCGGTGAAGCGCATCGTTGTGAGCGCCGAGAACTTCGCGGAACAGGCATCGCCCAGGATGGCCGACGGCACGCCGGTGACCTTCCCGCGCGAACGCTACCTCGAATACCGCGTGGCCAGCGGCGACGCCAGTGACGACCTGCCCGGCATCCCCGGCGTCGGCGCCGTCACCGCCGCCCGGTTGCTCGCGAAGGCGCCCCTCGATGCGTACTTCGATAAGCCCTCGCTCGCGAACGATGCCCTTGGCCGCCGGAACGTGAAGCTCGAAGCCGCCCTTCGCGACGAGGCCACGCTCGAAATCGTGGCCCGGAACCGGTTGCTCATGGACCTCCGGCTCGCCGCCCGCCGCTACGATTCGCTCGACGGCTACGTCACACGTGGCGCCTGGGACGAGGCCGGGTTCCGCGCCTGGGCCGCCGACCAGCGCATCGCCGCCCTCGATATCGACAGCGTCGTCCGCGCCATGACTGCGGTCGCCGAAGCGGGCGGTTGAGCCTGCGCCAGCGGCAGCCCGCCTGTACACTTAAAGGTCGTGGGCGATTAGCTCAGTCGGCCAGAGCGCTTCGTTTACACCGAAGATGTCGGGGGTTCGAGTCCCTCATCGCCCACCAGCCCGCCATTCGACCACGGACTGACGGCCGCCGGCGCTGAAGCGCGCTGGGCGGTCGTTTTTGCTCACGCCACTCACTCCTACCCACGGAGCACCAGCAGGTCCAGGTAGTCCGCCTCGGGCGCCGGGTCGCCACGGGCGATGGCGGCGTCGAGCCGCGCGAGCCCCGCTTCGAACGCCGAATCCGGGATGCGCCGCAGGGTCGTGTCGGCGCGGTGCGCCACGCGGGCGCGGACCTGCTCCAACGTCGTGGCCGTCCGCTGCGTCACCGCCGTAAGAGATTCGAACGCGAAGCCGGCCGTCGTGAATGCTTCCACCGTCGCTTCGACCGTCGGGAAGGCGGCTGCCACCTCCCGGGCCTCCGGGAAGAAGCGGAAGAGGGTGATGCGATCGAGGCGGTCCGGGAACGCGCTGCGTATCAGCACCGGCGCGCCCGGCGGGAGCACGCGGCGAATCTCCCGTGCGGCCGCCGGAAGGTCGGGAATGTGGTGGATGACCGTCGAGAGCCATGCGAGGCCCGCGCTCCCATCGCCGAGCGGAATGTGTGCGGCGTCGCCCGCGTGGTAGCGGATGAACGGCGACCCCGGCGCCGCCTCCGCCTGCGCGCGCATCCCATTGGAAGGTTCGACGCCGACGACCGGGTGCGCGAACCAGCGCGCGAAGAGTCCCGCGAACTGCCCGGTGCCCGACCCGACATCGAGGATTGGCAACTCGCCGGCGGCCCGCACGAAGGGCTCGACGGCCACGCGCCAGGCGTCGACCGCCGCCGGCGCAAGGTCGCGGCCGGCATCGTACGCGGGCGCCATCCGGTCGTAGTTCACGAGAGCCATGCACCGAGTGTACCGGCGGCGAGTAGGCGTTGGCGCTACGAGCCCCGCTCGGGCGCGAACCCCCGGCGAACGGTGTTCTCCGTCACGACCCGCGGTACCACGAACTGCGCCAGGTAGTCCGGGCCACCGGCCTTGTCGCCCGCTCCCGACATCGCCATGCCCCCGAACGGCTGCCGCCCGACCACCGCGCCCGTGATTTTCCGGTTGATGTACAGGTTGCCGACCCGGAACTCCTCGCGGGCGCGAAGGATGTGCGCCGGGTTGCGCGAGTACACGCCGCCCGTGAGCGCGAACGCCGAGTCCATCGCCGCTCTGAGCGCCTCGTCGAAGGTGTCCGCACGGAACATCGCCAGCACCGGGCCAAAGATCTCCTCGCGGGCCATGCGCGAACCCGGGTCCACGTCCTCGAACACGTGCGGCGCGACGTAATGCCCCGGCCGCCCCGCCGGCGCCTCCCGCCGTGCGACCAGCGTCGCCTCGTCGAGCCCCTGCACGATGTACGACGTAATCCGCTCCTTCGCTTCGGCCGAGATGACCGGCGGCACGTACGTGTACGGGTCCTCTGGCGGGCCAACCACCAGGCTTTCGACCGCCGCCGCCAGCCGCGCGCGAAACTCCGGATACGCCGACCCCACCACCACAACCCGGCTGCACGCGCTGCACTTCTGGCCCGCGTACCCGAACGCCGACGCCACCACGCCCATCACCGCCTGGTCGAGGTCGGCGTCGTCGTCCACGATGATGGCGTTCTTGCCGCCCATCTCCAGCACGACCTTCTTCACGTTGCGCTGGCCGGGCCGGACCAGGCTCGCCGCCTTCAGGATCTCAAGCCCGACCGCGTTGCTCCCCGTGAACGCGATCACGTCGACCTCCGGGTGCT
>JBLNCO010000086.1:0-4086 GCA_050260715.1 Hyphomicrobiales bacterium
GTGCCGTGGCCGGGCGGGGGACGGCGGTATTCGAGTGGATGCGTCGGGAGCGCAGTCTGCTCCAGCGCACGACTATCGACCTGCCTGAGGCGCCCGACAATATCGCTGTCATCGGTTGTGATGCGGCCAACGGGACCTACTTCCAGCTGTATTCGGACGAGCGCGGCGTCTGCCGGGTGTACCAGATGGACATTGGCAACGGTGAATGGAGGCTGCGGCGAGATGGGGAACCGTTCTCCCAGCGTTTTACGGCCAGCTTCAGCAACGACGGGAACACCATCACAGGACGCTGGGAGCTTGCGGAGGACGGTACGAACTACCGCACCGACTTCGACCTCGTCTTCCGGAGCGTCACCTCCGGGCTCTGAGCAGCGGTTGCCAAAACGCAAGGAAGCGCCCTCGAAATGAGGGCGCTTCCCGTTGAAGGCGGTCTTGGGACGGTTACTTCTCAGGCGTCACGCTTCTTGATCACCAGGTAGGCTCCGGCGAGGGCGGCTGCGACCCAGGCAGCGAGTGCGACCGCAGCAACGGCCGGTTCCTGGTACCGGGGGCTATCCACCACTGTGCCGACCGTCAGGGCGCGGATCGCCTGGCTGGGGAGGAAGCTGATGATGTTCTCCTGCCACCAGGCGGGGAACAGCCCTCCGAGAAAGTCCGGGACGAACGACAGCGCGAGGATGCTCGTGATCCCAGCGACGGTGCTCCGCAGGATGAACCCGAACGCGACGCCGAGCATGGGGAATGCTGCGGCCAGCGCTCCCATCCCGATGACCAGTCGCAGCGCCTCTGGGTCGCTCATGCTGGCGGTCGGCATGTTGTAGGAGCCGTAGATCGCCTGGGCTGCCAGGAACATGACGGCAACCGAGAAGAGCCCCGCGACCGCCGTGGCGACCCCAACGATGAGCGTCTTCGCGGCCAGGATTGACCCGCGTCTCGGTGTCGCCATCAGCGTCAGCCGGATCATCCCGCTCGTGTATTCGCCAGCGGCAATGCTTACGCCGAGCACCGAGAAGGCGATGGTCGCGATCAGCGTGGCGTCCATAGACCACGTGATCGGATTGAACTCGGCATACATCTTGTTCTCGGGGTCCCAGCTGCCTCCGATTGCTGTGCTCATGAGCACGGTCATCGCGATCGCGAGACCCACGCCGAGTCCCAGAGTGATCCAGGTTGAACGCAGCGAGGTGAACTTCTGCCACTCTGACGCCAGGACGTTGGCGAATCCCGGCTGTCGTTCTGCGCGCTGCGAGGTCCGGGTGGCCGTTCCGGCCGTCGTGGTGGTTGTCGTCATGCTGGTCACGTTAGTTCTCCTTCGCGATCTGGGACTGGTACTCAACCGCGTCCCGGGTAAGTTCCATGTAGGCGGCTTCAAGGCTGACGCGCCGCGGCGCCAGTTCGGACAGGCGGATGCCATGGGCGCCGGCAAGGTCGCCGATTCGACCGGCATCGAGATCGGTGACGATGAGCGCGCCGTCTGGTTCACGCTCGACCCTGGCGCCTGCCGTTTCGAGCACGCTCTCAAAATCCCCGGCCTGCGGCGTGACGACGCGGACGCTCTCGCCGCCGTGCACGCGGATGAACTCGGCGATACTCATATCGGCAACCAGCCGCCCGCGGCCGATGACGATGACGTGGTCCGCGGTCTCCTCCATCTCGCTCATCAGGTGGCTCGAAAGGAAGACCGTGCGACCCTCAGCGGCGAGCTGCTTCAGCAGCGTACGGATCCAGCGGATGCCCTCCGGGTCGAGGCCGTTCACCGGCTCGTCGAAGAGCAGGACGTTGGGGTCGCCCAGCAGGGCTGTTGCGATGCCGAGCCGCTGTGACATTCCGAGCGAGAAGCCGCCCGCCTTCTTATTGGCCACATCCGATAGCCCAACGATGTCGAGGACGTCGTCGACGCGGCATCGCGGGATACCACTCGCCGTAGCCACCCACTGCAAGTGTTCATAGGCGCTCCGCCCGCCCTGCACCGCCTTCGCATCGATCAGCGCGCCGACCTCGTGCAGTGGCGACTCGAGGTCGCGGTACGGGCGGCCGTTGATGGTGACGCAGCCCGCGCTGGGGTGGTCCAGCCCGAGCATCATGCGCATGGTGGTCGACTTCCCGGCGCCGTTCGGCCCAAGGAAGCCAGTGACCCTGCCGGGTTCGACCTTGAACGACAGGTTGTCCACCGCAACCTTGTCGCCGAACCGCTTACTGAGTTCTTGTACCTCAATCATCTGAACGTCGTTCCTCCTTGTCGTCCGTGGGATGCAAGGAGCATCCGGCGCGGCGCGGCGGGAGCCATCGCCCGGAGGGGTGAAACGCCAGGGTGATCTGGGCGGTTGGCCGAAGGGTTAGACGAGCCCGCGTGTTCGGGCGGCGGCGATGGCCTGAGTCCGGCTGTGGACGCCGAGCTTGCCATAGACGTTCCGCAGATGCGTCTTGACGGTGTCGAGCGAAACGACGAGCTCATCCGCGATTTCTCGATTCGAAGAACCGAGGACCAGCAGCCGGAGCACATCTTGCTCGCGCTCGCTGAGGTCGTCGGGGCCGGTCGCCCGTGGCCGCGCTGCAGCCGTAGTGCTCTCGCCGGCGAGCAGCAGGAGCCGTGTCACGTACGAACCGTGAGGACCCGTCGCCGCTCGCCGGAGCAAGGCGAGCGCTGGTTCGCCTTCGTGAAGCAGAGTGCGGGCGTAGCCTTCGCGCTCAGCGAGCGGCAGGATCTTCGCGAATGCCGCCACAGCCGCCCCTTCGTCGCCGCTGCGCCAGAGCGCACAGGACTCCAGCAGTTTCGCCTCGAGCCAGCGACCCGCCCGGCCGGCGGCGTTCGCCGCCGTTGCTACTTCGTCGAGCAGCGGCAGAGCTTCGTCGGTCCGGCCAAGTGCAAGAAGGACGCGTGCGTAGACCAGGCGCGTGTACTCCCAATCGAAATCGCGCTCACCCAAAGGCGGGAATACCAGCGATCCGGCCCATCGCCTGGCCGCCGGCAGGTCGCCGAGCAGGAGGTGCAGATGAGCGGCCAGAGCCGGGAAGAAGCGCCTCCCCTGCACCGTCTCCACTCGCTCAGCGCGATCCTGGAGGATCCGGAGGGATGCGAGAGCTTCCTCGCTTCGGCCGTCGGCGATCTGCGTCCGCGCGAGCGTCACCTCTGGTGGGGTGAACAGTCCCGGTGCGGCCCCGGGCGCTCCCAGGGCGAGACACCGCTGTGCCTCGTCCTCGGCCTCGTCGAGGTCGCCGCGCTCGTACTGCATCTCTGAGAGCGTGCCGTGCAGCATCCCGAGCGCCGGCAGCGCGTTTCGCTTATACGCGTCGCCAAGCGCTGTGCGCGCGTGGAGCTCGGCGTCGTTCAACCGTCCGGAGACGACCAGCCGGTAGAACTCGACGACCTTCATGGCCGTCGCGCCGCTCAGATGCCCGGCTGCGTAGCCTTGTCTCGCGGCGAACTCGATCGCATCGCCGGAAGGCTCCTTGCCCGGAGCCCATTCCTCAAACAGGACGAGTTGGCGCTTCATCCCAAGCCAGGCACGGACGAGAGCATCGGTCGCGTCCTTCTCGGCGTGGTCAACGATAGCCAGCGCCTCGTCCGGTTCGCCGCGGTAGCGTGCGATGTACGCGCGGGCGAGGCTGGCGGCGCCGCGAAGGTACTCCCGTTCGCCCTCCGGCAATTCGTATGGACCGGCACGCCGCCCTTCGAGGACTTCCTCCGCCTGCCCCAGCAGCTCCAGCGCCCCCGCAAGCCTTCCGCCCAGCGCCTGGGCGAGCACGATCGGAACGGCCAGACGGGGACGGCGCTGAATCTCATCGCGAGGGATAGCCCGCAGCCATGTTTCGAACGCCGGCGTTAGGATCTCTCCCCGCAACGTCGCGTTAGGCATCCCACGCTCGATCAGATCAAGTGCCCATATTTCATCGCCAGAAAGGAGTGCGTGCGGGACGGCCTCTTCGACAAGGTTCTCCGCCGCGAACCACTCGGACGCCCTGCGATGGAGCGTCTGCACTTCAGAGGGGAACCGTTCTTCGACGAGCCGCCGCAAGAAGTCGCGAAAGAGGTGGTGGTAGCGGAACCAACGGCCCTCCTCGTCGAGCGCGATAGTGAAAAGGTTT